>CAZWNM010000166.1:0-5740 GCA_964635765.1 uncultured Planctomycetaceae bacterium
CATCTTTCAGGTAATAATCCCGGTCCGGGAGGGTCAGCCCGCCCTGATCGATGTCGAAATAGGGCTCGATGAAAGCCTTTTCGACCTCGCCGCGGGCGCTGGCATCGAGCAGGGCCACCTGAAGAATGTAGTCGTCGTCGAGAACCTGGCGCGACACGCCCATCTCTTCGGGCACCAATCCGCAAGCGGCGATTCCGCCGCCTTTGCCGTTGCCCCGGTTGCGCATCTGAATCGAAGGCTCGTAGATGTGGCGTCCGCTGACGGGTATCGTGCAGGCGAAGCCGGTTACGCCGCAGCCGCCCTCGGCTTCCGGCGACGGTAGGCACCAATCACCCTGGGGCCGCAAAGCCGCTCGCGCGCGCAAAATCGCATCGGCACGTTCTATTAACTGCGACATGTTTTGCTTAGGGGGCGAAAAAAACCTGAAAAACTAAATACGAAATACTAAACAAAATCAAAATGCGAAACAAAAAATTCTAAACGAATCATTCGGTCTTTTTTAGGATCGCGCCGAAAATATGCATCAGCTCGGTGATTTCCTGAATCAGGGCGTCGCGCTCATTGTTGTGTGCGGCAACGTCTCGCGTATCCAACAGACGCAACCAGTATCTCGTCTCCTTCGACTCCTTGCGCGAAATTCGGATTCGCATCCGGAAGTCCTTCTTGCTCAATGCCTCATTCGCTTCGATGTAATTCGCTCCAACCGAACCGGACGAGCGCACTACTTGCTTGACGTCCTCGATATTGCAAATCGTGCGCGGCAGACCCTTTACAAACGCGCGTACACGGCGAGCGAACTCGTAGGTTCGATCTTCCAGGTCAAACTTCTTGTTTTCCAACATTCGACATTTGCGTATTTCAATATTGTTTAGTATTTAGTTTTTATTTTTTCGAATTTGTTTAGCATTTCGTATTTAGTTTTTCAAATTTGTCTCATAATCCAGGTGTGTCAACAGATCGGTTCGGCCGCGCAACGCCGCCACGGAATCGAGCCCCAGGCGATAGAGAATGTCAATCAGTTTTTCGCGCCAGGCGGTGTACATGTTCACCAGCCGCTGCGTACACCAATCGACCGTAACCAATTCGAGCAGTTCGTCATCGGTGGTGGCGATGCCGCGTGCGCAGCCGCGCCCGCTCTCGCAGGCCCCGCACCGGATGCAGCCCAGCGCGACCAACTCGCCGGTGCCGACCACACAGCCGTCGGCCCCCAAGGCAATCGCCTTGGCGATGTCCCACGGGCCGCGGAGGCCGCCGCTGGCGATGACCGTAATCTTGTCGCGGATGCCTTCGGCCAGCAGGAACTGGTGGACCCGGCCGATCGCGTATTCGATCGGCATGGCGATGTTTTTCTTGGCGATGTTGGGCGCGGCGCCCGTGCCGCCATAACTCCCGTCCAAATGAACGATGTGTCCGCCCGCGTAATAAACGCCGACTGCGACCATGTCCACGTCGTTGGGCGTGGAAACCTTGGCCGAGAGCAGCGCCTGCGGATTGACGTGCGCGATCCAATCCAGATGCTTTTTGTGGTCCTCGACCGAGTAGACGCTGTGGAAGGGGAACGGCGAGAACAGCGAAACCCCGACGACCGTCTCGCGCATGGCCGCCACGCTGGGCGTGTTCTTATCGCCCAACAAGTGGCCGCCCAACCCCGGCTTGGCCCCCTGGGCGTACTTGAATTCCACGATCCGCGCCCGCTGGATCGTCTCCTCGCGGACGCCGAACAGCCCGGTTGCGACTTGCGTAATCACGTGATCCTTGTACGGCGCGAATCGCTCCGGATATCCGCCCTCGCCCGTGCAGGTGAACGTGTTGAACGCCTTGGCGACCCGGGCCTTGCCCAACAGCGCGCGGATGTTGGTCGATCCGAACGACATGCCGCCGCCATACCACGGGACGTCGATGGCGATCTTCGGCCGCGAATCGCCCCGACGGTTCAATTGAAGCTCGGTCACAATGTCTTCGCGGCACAAAGCGGCGGGAGGCGACGCCGGGAACTTGAACCGCAGACGGTCGAAACCGCCGCCCGACGCCCCCACTTCGCTCTCCAGATAGTCGTCCGGCTGTCGGCCCGTCTCGGCCATTTGCCACGTGCTCACCAGCAGGTCGGGCGTCCAACGGTAGTCGCCCATCGTCTCGAAGACCGGATTCTCGGTGAGCGACAACGCCTTTTGCGGACAAGCGTCGACGCAATAGTTGTCCGTCCCTTCGCACGCAGACCCGATACACCGATAATCGAACGGCCGGAGAATCGTGCGATAGCCGTCGGGCCGAACGTGGACGTTGTGGCGGCACACCTCGACGCAACGCCCGCAGGCCGCGCAATTCGACGCGCGGCGAATGCTGAACTTGCCGATTTCGTTCCGATAGCGGGGCGCGGCGGGCCGCACCTCGCGCGAAACTTCGGCAAACGCCGGATGGTCGATGAATTCGTCGGCGGCCTCTGGCTCGACGCGCGGCGATGTGGATTGGCTGATGCTCACGGGCTGTTCCTGCTTAATTTCTTTCGTTGGCCAAACAAACGACCAAAAGTGTCCCGTTCCAAGTCCTCGAAAAACATGCAGCGGCCCGTTTCGCCCCGCAATCGCCGAACCTCGCGAATGCCCATTGCCCCGAGCATCTCGATCAACTGCTGGTGCCACGCCCCGATCAGGTTCACAATCCGATGAACGCCGTACTCAGGATCAATCTCTTCCAACGCGATCGGACAGGGCTGGCCTCGCTCGCATTCGTTGCATAGCCGGCATTCCAAGGCCAACAGCAACGGGATGTCGATGGCCACCAGATCGGCGCCGCAAATGATCGCCTTGGCCACGTGCTCGGCCTGGGCAATCCCGCCGGAAGCCACCAGCGTCACCTCATCACGCATGCCGTGCTTGACGAGCGTTCCGTGAACGTCGCGCAGCACGTCGCGGACATGGCGCGGTTCCGGCGACGACGTCTCACAGCCATGACGGTCGAATACCAAATGAATCACCTCGGCCCCGGCGGCGGTCAACTCGATCACGCGCTGCGCTGCCGCCGGCGTGGCCTGAACGCGGATTGCCACGATCTGCTTGGGATGGTTACGCTTCAGCGCCTCGTGGAGCGACATAACCTCGGGCTGGTCTTCGAGCATCACCAACGGCGCTGCCCAATTTTGTGCGGCCGCGACCGCATCAGCCGTTTCCAACAGCGGAACGACGTGATTCGCAGCGGAAACCTCTGAACCAATCTCGCGTTGCCGCTGGATGGCCAACGTGCCGATCTTCGCAGCGGCTTCGGCGACCGACTTGACTACGGAACCTCGACGCCATTGTTCCGGCACGATGTCAAAGATCACCGGCAGCGGCGTTTCCAACAGCGGCGGCGGTGCGACGGCAAGTTGGCCATCGGTAAACGTCAGACGCAGCAACTTCCGCCCGATGTCAACGCTTGTGCTGATGTACTCGCGGCCGTGAATGCCGTCGCGCGTGGGTCGGACGATTTCGGACATGTCGGTCCACATGGAATCGAAGCCGGACCCGCTGAACGGGCCGCCGTAGCCCGCTCCCGACACCGGAATCCGGCCCGTCTCCGCCTGAAACCAGGTGGAAAGGATGATATCCGGCGAATAATACGCATCGCCCAACCGACGATATTCGGGGTTGACCACACGGGTCAAAATGTTCTTCGTGCAGTTCTGAACGCAACTCAAACAGCCCTTGCACTGGTAAATGTAGTCGAGGTAGCCGATGTCATCGCGAAGCGTGTCGGCCTCGTCGCGGTATAGTCCGTAGATGCAGCCGCGTTTGACGCAGTTGTGACAACTGGAGCAATCTTCGCGCCAATCGACGATCCCCAATTTGCCCACGGGACGTAGGCGGGGAGCGGCCGGCGTGGTATGAATGGAATACTTGGCAGGCACGGCTACTTGCTCCCCAGGCCCGATTTCTCGATGATCGTCAGCGCCGCGTCATGGTCGCCGTCGCCGCAGACGGCGAAGCCACGGAGCCCGCCGTAGCGTGACAGCTTGCCGATTGTCTCGACGGCCATTTCGACGGCCGCCGCCTGCTGCGAGGTCGAATCACTCTTCAAGGTCACGCGCTCGACCAACGCGGCGGGGATTTTGTAGGGACGCCGCTTCCCTTCCTTCGCCGCGGCCAGTTCCGCTTGGCCCAGCGACTGAATTCCGGCCACGATGGCAACCTTTTCGTGGATGCCGCACCGCGTCACCTCTTTCCACCAAGCGTCGAAACGCTCCAAGTCGAAGATCGGCTGCGTGATCAGAAACGCGGCCCCCGCGTTCGCCTTTTTCAGCGCGCGCGACACTTGTAATTCGAGCGGATCGGCGTCGGGCGAGGCCACGCCGCCCAGACAGAAAGGGCCGGCGCCGTCGATGCCATTTTCGCCAAGCGCGTCGCACTCGCCGGCCAGATTGGCGTAGATCTGGAGCAATTGGATCGAGTCGACGTCGTAAACGTTCTTCGCCGCCCGAAAACGGCCGAGCGTCTGGTGACTTCCGCTGGTGCAAAGCACGTTGCGGATGCCCAGGGCTTGCGAGCCCAATACCTCCGAGACCAGTCCGATTCGATTTCGGTCGCGGGTGGTTACGTGCAAGATCGGCTCAACGCCCTCGTCGGCCACGATCGCCGCGGCGGCCAACGCCGCCATCGACACCCCGTCCCGATTGTCGCTGATCCCCAGCGCATGCACCTTGCCCTCGAAACGCTTGGCCATCTCGCGCACCGGCGCGGGGTCTGCGCCCAGCGGAGGTGAAATCTCGGCGATCAATAGCGGTTTTCCAGACGCAATGCGTTCTTGCAGGCGCGTGATCGGTATGCTCATCGTTTCCTACCTTGCGTCTCCTACGTTGCCGCGTGAAGGGGGCTTTCGCCAACGGCACAGATTCGCCCGATGGCGCCGCGGACGAGTTGTTCCAATTGCTCGGGCGAATCGTCGGCCGAACCATGCACCAGTTCCACCCGCTGCGGATCAAGCTGCATTTCCGCCAACAGACGCTGCACCGTGTGGACGCGGATTTCCGCCCGATAGTTGCCTTGCGCCAGATGGCACTCGCCCTTCGGACAGGTGACGACGCAGATTCCGCGTCCACCCGCCTCGAGCGCATGGAACAGATATTGGGCGTCAATCTTGCCGCTGCATGGAACTTCACGCACGAGCACCTTGGCGCCGTCTTGGTCCCATTGGCGAGGCAAACGCCCGTCTTGCGGGATGCAATTTGTGCAGACGTATACAACGACGTCTGGCGACAACGCGACTGTCATAGCGATTCCACGGCAACCGAGAAAGAGGCACCATTAACGACACAAACCTTGATTATACCTCTCTCAATTATTATGTAAAGCGGAAATATGCTTATGATGCTATAAACTTTGCTAATATGTCGCGGCGGGCACGCACAACGCTCCCCGGCTCAATCGTTTCCGCAATGAATGACCGTATGTATCGTTTTGCCTTCGGCTAACTGCAATGTGACCAAACACGACAGTGGCCCGGAACACAGCCCCCCTTGACGGCAGCAATAGAATGGCAGTAAGAGGCCGCGGGAGGAGAGCCGTCGGCAGTCATGCTGTTTGATTCGCCATACATGAATCTCGAAGAAGAAAGGACAACATCCATGCGACACTTGTTTTACTGTGACACGGTGGGCCACATCGGTTCCGTGGGCCTACTGGCCCTTCGTCTGGTGATGGGCGTGGCATTCGTATTTCACGGCTGGCCGAAGATCCAGAACCCGACGGGCTGGATGGGACCGGAATCG
>CAZWNM010000167.1:0-5730 GCA_964635765.1 uncultured Planctomycetaceae bacterium
CGTGGCGCAAGGCGACACGACCACGGTGATGGCGGCGTCGCTGGCGGCGTTTTATCGCCGCGTGCCGATGGTTCACGTCGAGGCCGGCCTGCGCACCGGCGATCTTCAGTCGCCGTGGCCCGAGGAATTGAATCGCCGTATCGCCGGCCTGAGCGCCGCGTTGCATTGCGCGCCAACGAGCCGTGCGGCCGAGAATCTTTTGCGGGAGGGAACGCCGGCCGAAAAGGTGCATGTAACCGGCAACACGGTGATCGACGCCCTGCTTTGGACCGTTGCCCGGGAACGGGAAAACGATCGACCGTGGCGCGAAAAATACGCTTGTTTGGGCGACCGCCGCATGGTTTTGATTACCGGCCATCGGCGTGAGAACTTCGGCGACGGCATGGACCAGATGTGTACGGCAATTCTCGTGCTCGCCCGGCGTTTTCCCGAGGTCGAGTTTCTCTATCCGGTGCATCTGAACCCGAACGTCCGCGAGCCGGTCGGCCGCTTACTTTCGGGCCAGGCGAACATTCGGCTTTGTGAGCCGGCGCCGTACAGCGAGTTTGTTTGGCTGATGGATCGTTCGACGCTGATTTTGACCGATTCCGGCGGCGTGCAGGAAGAGGCGCCGTCGCTCGGAAAGCCGGTGCTGGTGATGCGCGAAACCACCGAGCGGCCGGAAGCGGTCGATGCCGGCGCGGTCGAGTTGGTCGGGACCGACGTGTTCCGTATCGTTGATCGCACGAGCTTGTTGTTGAGCGACCCTGCGGCGTATTCGCTGCATCAGATCAGCCGCAGCCCCTACGGCGACGGCCATGCCGCCGAACGGATCGTCGAATTGATGTTGCGCCGAGCCTGGCAAACGGCCGAGCCGGTCGTTCATCTGGGGCCGCGTCCCATGTTGCGAGAAGCAGCGTAAAACAATATTTCAAATCAAGGAAGAAAACCGTGAAAATCCGCATCGTATTCGTCTCGTCGATTCTATCGTGTCTGTTGACACTCGCCGTTTTTGCCAGGGCTGGTGAGGAGGCGACAAAAAGTGAGGCAACGAAGCTGGAAACGCCGAAATATTCGGGCGTTCGCCAATTGTCGGACGACGTCACCGTCGCCACGCTGTCGAACGGACTGACGGTGATCGTGCAGGAAAACCACGGCGCGCCGGTCGCCACGGTTCGATGTTTCGTCAAAAACACCGGCAGCGCGTACGAGGGCAAAAACCTCGGCGCCGGCTTGAGCCACGTCTTGGAGCACGTCGTCGCCGGCGGATCCACCTTGCATCGCACGGAAAAGGAAATCGAAAAAACCATCAATGCGTTCGGCGGCGCAACCAACGCCGCGACCTCGACCGATCAGACAATGTTTTTCATTGACTGCCCGGCGAAAAACACGATGACCGCCGTCGATTTGATCGCCGACTCCATGCAGCACGTCACGTTCGAGCCGAAGGAATTTGCACGTGAGTTGAAAGTCGTGCGGCGTGAATTGGCCGACGGAGAAGTCGATCGCCAGCGTGTGTTGGGCACGCTCTTGCAACAAACGGTTTACCTCGTCCATCCCGCGCGGCATCCAATCATCGGATACCTCGACGTGCTCAATGCCACGACCAATCAGACGATCATCGATTTTTACCACGAGCGTTACGCGCCGAACAATCAAGTGTTCGTGGTCGTTGGCGACGTGAAAACGCAGGCAGTGCTGGATGAAGTGGCGAGCCAATACGTCGGCACGCTGCGAGGCCGCGAGACGTATCAGCCGTTCGAGGAAGAGCCAAAGCAACTTTCGCCGCGCGAGACAGTGCGCGAAATGGAGGGGGCGACTTAGGACATGGCGTTCGCTTGGCCGACCGTCAAGCTTTCGCATGCCGATCTGTTCGCGCTCGACGTGGCGGCGTACATTCTCGGCGAGGGCGAAAGCTCGCGGCTCACCGAGCGATTGCGAAACCAGCAACAGGTGGCGCTCGGCGTCAGTGCGGCCAGCGACACCCCGCATTATGTCACGGGTTCGTTCATCGTCACGGCCGTCAGCCGGCCCGACACGTGGCAAAAAGCCGCCGAAGCGGTCCAGCGCGAGGTGTATCGGCTCCGCGACGAATTGGTCGGGCCGGAAGAACTCGCCAAGGCGAAAAAGCAGAAGGCCGCCGAGTTGATTTTCGGACGCCAAAAAATCCAGGATATGGCCGACAGCCTCGGACGCAATATGTTGGCAACGGGCGATCCGCTGTTCGACAAGACGTACGTCGCCGGCATCGAGCGCGTGACGGCCGAGCAAATCCGCGACGTCGCCCGGCGTTATTTCGTGCCGGAGCGGCTCAATCGCGTCATGATTGCCCCGCCGGGCGGCGCGCCGAAAGCGTCCGAAAAAACATCGAAATCAAAGGACGGCGAAGTCCGCAAGGTGACGCTCGAAAACGGCTTACGCGTGTTGCTGAAACGCGACTCGAAACTGCCGCTGGTCAATATTCAAGCGGTGGTGTTGAGCGGTTCGTTGGCCGATGACGAAAGCACCGCTGGCCGCGCCGCGCTGCTCGGCGCGCTGCTCGATCGCGGCACCGCCAAACATTCCGCCCGGCAAATCGCCGAGTATTTCGACTCGATCGGCGCGCAGTTTTCGACCGGCGCGGGCCGATTCACCCTCTTCGCCGGCGCCACGACCTTGCGCGACGATTTCCCGACCGCCGCCGCATTGTTCGCCGACTGTTTTTGCCATCCGACGATTCCCCAAGATGAATTCGACAAGGTGCAACAGCTCACCTTGGGCGCCATTGCCGCAAGGGCCGGCGAGCCGCAGGCGGAAATCAGCGACTTGTTCTTTGGCAGTCTGCCGGCCAACTCGCCATACCATGTCATACAAGAAGGCACCAAAGAATCGGTCGAACGGTTCAAGGCCGAAGACCTTCGGGCGTTTCATGCCAAGTATTTCGTGCCGAACAACATGATCGTCACCGTCTTCGGCGACATCGACCCGGAAGAAGCATTGACGCTCGTAAAAAGACGTTTCGGCGACTTGAAGCCGGCCAACAATTTCAAGCCAATCTCGTTCAATCGGCCGAACGCCATCGAAAAAACAGTCGTGCGTCACAAAACTACCGGCAAAGATACCGGCATGGTGATGCTTGGCTATCCGACGGCGAGCATTTTCGAAAAAAAGGAATACGCCGCGATGACACTGTTGAACACGATCATGGCGGGCTACAATTATCCCGGCGGCTGGTTGCACAACGAGCTGCGCGGCGCGGGACTTGTGTATTATGTCCACGCCTTCCAAATCACCGGCCCCACGCCGGGCTATTTCGCCGTTCTCGCACAAACGCAGCCCGACAAGGTAAAAGAAGTCGTCACGCGAATTGAGCGGAACATCCAGCGCGCGAAGGACGGCCGTATCAGCGAGGGCGAATTCCGCGAGGCCGTCAAAATGATCGTTTCGCTGCACGCCCAGGAATGCACCGCCATCGGCGAGCAGGCGCAGCGGGCGACCCTTGATGAACTTTACAGCCTCGGCTACGACTATCACAGAACGTTCGACGCGCGGATCGAAGCCGTGACGTTGCAAGACGTGATTGACGCCGCCAGCCGTTATTTCGGCAACCATGTGCTCGTCACCGCGTCGTCGGAAGGCGACGATGGGGCGTCGAAATAACTGGGAATTCCGCTTTTTTCAATAACGACGCACTGCCCGACCTCGCTGGTCCGACGTGGCAAGTTTTCTTGGCGATTTTTTCATTCTGAGCACAGCGAAGAATCTCGTTCAGTTGATCAGAGATTCTTTGCTGCGTTCGGAATGACGTTCTAACGGCGTTCCGTGCTATTGCTCTCAGCCCCGCCTGGGATTTTTCGTGTATTTCGTGGTCTCTTCATCTTTTCCGTGTTACCCATCTTTCCGCGGCGCGAAATCTCTTTTCAAGGTGGAGAATATACGCCAACTTTGCCGATAAAAGCGGTACTGCCGCCGTGATGCGTGTTCGCGCGCATCGGACGGCGACAGAAGTCGGGGATGCCTGGGGCATGCGCCCGCAAGCTGAACCTAAACCGCAAGAACCGGCAAACCGACCTGGAAGTGGTCCCAAGCGACCTATTGTCCGATAACAGCACTAGGCATTGTGCGGAATGATTCGGCGGCAGGACGCCGAAGCCGAACTGATTTCAAAGCCGCAGGCCACGTTAGGGGCCGTTCGTCAACCAAGCCGCGTTAGGAGATACGCCGTGAGCCGTGACATCAACGTATTGGCCCTGGTCAAGGGAACGGAACGTTACGTTTTTCTGTATGACGACGTCAGTCGGGCGGAAACACTGCGCACGCTCGGTCGATTCGCTTCGAATCCGGAGTTGAGCTTCACCTGGTATGACGCGGCTGTATTGAGCCAAAAAATCCGCCAAGACAGCCATAAGTTCGTTTCCGCCTCGCGCTTCGAGGTGCCGGCGCCCAGCGACGTGGGCGACGAAGAGTATTAACGAGGGATGAGGGGTGTGGGACGGGGGATATGCAATTTGGCTCAAAGCCATTTTATCTTTATCCCTCGCCCCTCACCCCTCGCCTCTCGCCCCTTTCTCCCATGCATACCGCGATTGCTCGATTCCTGCAATACTTAGCCGTCGAACGCAACGCCTCTACATATACCGTCAAAAGCTACCGCGAAGACCTCTCCGCGCTCACGGCTTTCTTGACCGACATCCACGGCAGAAAGCTACCATCGCCGGGCAATATCACCGTGTTTGATTTGCGCGGCTATGTTGCCGCCCTGCACGAGTCGGGCTACGCCAAATCGAGCATCGCAAGGCATCTCGCCACACTGCGCAGCTTCTTCCGCTTCGGCCAACGCGAAGGCTGGACGAAAACCAATCCGGCCAAGCCGCTGCGAAATCCGCGCAAAAGCCGGACGCTCCCACACTTCCTTTCGACCGACGACCTCGGTCGTCTGTTGGAAACGCCGCCGGCCGACGAGCCGATGGGACTCCGCGACCGCGCGATTCTGGAAACCATGTACTCGGCCGGTCTCCGCGTCGGCGAAGTGGTCGGCCTGAACGACGGTGACCTCGATTTCGACGCCGAGATACTTCGCGTCCGCGGCAAAGGACGCAAGGAACGCCTGTCGCCAGTCGGCTCGCACGCCATTCGCGCCTTGAAAGGTTGGCTAAAAAAACGAACACTGCGCGATCGCGGCCGGGCCGAGCCAGAGACGCCGGTGTTCGTCAACCGATTCGGCGGGCGGCTCACCACGCGAAGCGTCGGCCGGATGTTGGAAAAACACCTAAAAACCAGCGGCCTCGACCGCCGCACCACCCCGCACTCGCTTCGCCACAGTTTCGCCACGCATCTGTTGGACCGCGGCGCCGACATCCGCAGCGTGCAAGAGTTATTGGGCCATAAAAGCCTCGTCACCACGCAAATCTACACCCACGTCAGCGCGGCGACCTTGCGCGAGGTTTACGAGCGGGCGCATCCTCGCGCAAAAAAAACCGGCGGCCGAAAATGACCGCCGGAAAACGCCTATGCCCTCCGGGAGTTTTTTGCTCCTCGGTTATTCGTAAAACTGTTTTCGATTAGGCTTTAGACCAAGCCCTTGCGCACGGCCCAAACCGCGGCTTGCGTGCGATCGCTCACCGTGATCTTGCGCAAAATGTTTTGGACATGCTCCTTCACCGTCTCGACGCTGATTTCCAGCGACTTGCCGATCTCGCGGTTGCTCAGGCCGAGAGCGACGTGCCGCAGCACTTGGGTCTCGCGCTGGGTCAACGGCACATCGTCGTCGTC
>CAZWNM010000168.1:0-5729 GCA_964635765.1 uncultured Planctomycetaceae bacterium
AATGATTTGACGATCATTGCGCGGCAGGGCGGTGATGCAGAAGCCGCGTTCGACGGCGGCGACCATCGTTCGGCCGCCGGCGTAATCGGCGTGTTTGCCCAAGACTTCGATTCGGCCCGGCACGAAAAAGGCCAGCGGCGTTTTTCCGGCGGCGAATTCATCGGCGACGGAGAGCGCCGCCGTCGCTTTGGCGAACAATTTCGCCTTCGACCGGCACGCGGCCGCGCTCAAACCGGCCGCCGACAACATCGCAGTCATTTCCTCGACATCGGTCAAATCGCCGGGATACGAAAGTTCGATCATAACCGCACCTTGGTTCCGGTCAAAATCGCCGCCACGGAAGCGACGTCGGCGCGGCTGGTCAAATCGAGCACCGGCGCGCGGATCGTCACGGCGGCAAAGGGTTCGCCCAAAATATTGTTGACGTATTCGACGGCGTCTGGAATTTCATATTCGCCGCGCGGCGACGGCCGAATCGCCCGACATGCCTTGAAAATCGATGGGCCGAACCGCCAACAGTTCATGCTGATCCAAAGCGGCTGTGGCAGCGAAGCCAGCGTGGCCTCGTCGGGCTTCTCGATGATTCGCTCGAAATTGCCGTTGGCGCCGATCTTCACCACGGCGAACGTGGCGATGCGGTCGGCCGAGACATTGCTGCCGGCGAACATCGCGTCGCGCTCGAACACCGCCGAGGCGTTGCCCGACTGCTCGCGCAAGCGGCGAAGCGCCTCGACCGGGTAATAATTGTCGGAATTGATGACCGCGAACGGATCGTTGCCGGCGAACGTTTCGGCGGCGGCCACCGCGTCGGCCGTGCCCTTGGCTTCTTTTTGGACCGCGAAGCTAAAATCGAGTCGCTCGGCCGCCACGCTGCCGTAATAATCGCGCAACGCCTGTTGTTCCGGACCGACCACCAGACACGCATGGCGGTAGCCGGCGTCGGCGGCGGCGGAAAGGACGTAATCGAGGAACGGGCGATCGATCGGGATCAGCGCCTTGATGCCGGCGTCGGCCACGGCGGCCTGCCGGCTATCGAGTGAAGCGGCGCCGTCGTTGCGGCGCATCCGGGTGCCGAGTCCACGGGCAAGAACGACGATTTTGTCCATCGGTTTTATCTCCAATTGTTGCAGATTCCGTCCTCTATTACTTATTATTGTTGTTCCGGGCGCGGCTGCCAAGTGGTTTCCTGGGGGGTGGGCGATCAGTTCTCGCCCGCGCGAGCCGCAACAACCCCGACGGCCAAGCGACCGTCGGTTCGCCAGAGGTCGCCACCGCCGTTGCGGCCCTCCAAGGTTTCGTGAAAATGATCTTCGTAATAAACCTCCGAAAGCTGACTGGCTTTCTGGAGCGTTTGCATGAGACGATCGCGCTCGGTGTCAACGTCGGCGGCGATGTGATGCGTAACCTGGCCGGTCGCGTGGCTAAAACCGACGCGATCGTCGTACGTGACCGAACCCATCCAAACCGGCCGGCCGTCGGCGTCCGCTATTTGGGAACGCCAAAACCGAACGTGATGACGTTTTCGCGGATTAGCGCCGACGGGCTGCTCAAACGCCAAATCTTCTCTCCGCCCCCAAAGATACAGATTGCTCACCGGAGCATCGACGTACGCGCGATCGAAAACCGTATCGGCGGCGATTTTCAGACAACTCCTTAGCGTCAGCGGATTGGCCGGATGCCAGTCGGCGTCCAACATCGCCCGCTTCACTTCGTTCTCCGTGCCGATGAGCGCCACGTCGAGCGGATCGCCGGGTACGCCGGCCTTGGTGTGCGTGATGCCAGGCACGTTTTCCAACGACGGACGACGCCGAACGTACTGTTTCCAAACCGACGGCATCACGACGTACGCAATGGTTGCATAGATGCACAGCAAGGCCGTGATGACCATCGCCGCTCGTCGAAAAAAAGAACGTTTTCTCTCGCAATCGGCCGTCGGGCAATCCGCCGGTTCTGAAATCATGGTTATTTCTCGCTTGCCCTGGGCGAAAGGAATCGCCGCACCGTGCATCGAATGTTACCGCAACTTTCCGCAAATGGCGTCGGCCATTTCCTGCGTGCCGACAGCCGTCGGATCGTTTCGATCGGCCTTCATATCGTACGTCACGTCCCGGCCTTCGACGATGACGGCGGCGACGGCTTTTTCGAGCCGGTCGGCCGCATCGGTTTCCTTCAAATGACGCAGCATGAGCATGGCCGAAAGAATCAGCGCCGTGGGATTGACCTTGTTTTGGCCTTTATACTTCGGCGCGCTGCCGTGCGTGGCCTCGAAGACCGCGCCGTCCGGCCCGATATTCGCGCCCGGCGCCACGCCCAGCCCGCCCACCAATCCGGCCGCCAGGTCGCTCACAATATCACCGTAAAGATTCGGAAAAACCAGCACATCGTACAATTCCGGCTTCTGCACAAGCTGCATGCACATGTTGTCGACGATGCGGTCCTCGAACTCGATGTCGGAGAAGTCCTCGGCGAGCCGGCGAGCCGTGGCCAAGAAAAGGCCGTCGCTGTATTTCATGATGTTCGCCTTGTGAACGGCCGTCACCTTTCGGCGGCCGTTCTCCCGGGCGTACTCAAACGCACAACGAACGATCCGCTCGCTGCCGGAAACGCTGATCGGTTTGATCGAAATGCCGGTCTCCTCGCGGCCGGAACGTATCGGCCGCTCAGGCGAAATCTTGTTCAAATAGTCGTACAACTCGCCGGTCGCCGGCTTGCCCGCCTCGAACTCGATGCCGGCGTAAAGGTCTTCGGTGTTCTCGCGGACGATGACAAGATCGACCGGGCGGTCGCTGAAGAACGTCCGCACGCCGGGATAATACTTGCACGGCCGAATGCAAGCGAACAGGCCGAGCGCCTGACGCATGTGGACGTTGATGCTGCGGAAGCCGGTGCCGACTGGCGTGGTAATGGGCGCCTTCAGGGCGCATCGCGTGCGGCGGACGCTCGCCATCGTGGCGTCCGGCAGCGGTGTGCCCGTGCGTTCCATGACATCCAAGCCGGCCTCTTGAACGTCCCATTTGATTGTTACGCCGGTAGCATCGACGCAGCGTCGCGCCGCTTCGGCAAGTTCCGGCCCGACGCCGTCGCCGGTGATGAGTGTTACTTCGTGGTGCATATTGAGGAGTCAGGGGGCAGAGGGATTAGGGATTAGGGATTAGGGATTGGAAAAAAAGATTGCGGTTTTGCAGAAAATCTAATCCCCAATCCCTATTTTTTCATTTCGGCCATCAAAATCTGAATGTCGTCCCAAACGTATCGCTTGGCGGAAGGATTTCGCAAGAGATAGGCGGGATGATACGTGCATAAGACTTTGATACCGTGGAAATCGTGAATGACGCCGCGAAGCCTTCCGATGGGCGTATCGGTGCCCAAGAGGTTTTGTGCCGCGACGGCGCCAAGACAACAAATATACTTCGGTTGAATGATCGCCAATTGCCGATCCAAATACTCGCGGCACGCCGCCGCCTCAACCGGCAACGGCGTGCGATTGCCCGGCGGGCGACAGCGAAGGATGTTCAGAATATAAACGTCCTCGCGGCGGAGTTTCATGCCTTTCGTGATAATATCGGTCAACAATTGGCCCGCCCGGCCGACGAACGGCACGCCTTGCCGATCTTCGTCGGCCCCAGGCGCTTCGCCGCAAAAAACCAGCTCCGAATCCGGATTTCCAACGCCGAAGACCGTTTGGGTTCGCGTTTGGGCCAATTCGACGCAACGGGTGCATTTTGCCACATCCTGGGCGACCAACGCCAGCGCCTCGGCACGCGAAATCAGCGTTTTGTCGCCTTTGGAGGGGGCACCCGGCGATTTTTTACCCCGTGGCGTTGTCGTCGGCTTCGAGGCCTTCTTCATGTGCGTAACTCCAGCTCGCTCTAGGCTTTCCAGCCGTTGCGCCAGCCCGGTGAGTATGGTTTCTTGCGTTAACATAGGGATTAGGGATTAGGGATTAGTAAAAAGCCGCAAACGGCTTTTCTGCATGTCTCCAAGTCTCCTCGTCTCCCGGTCTCCTTGTATTGTTTCTCCCGCCCCACACCCCCAATTTTCCGTCGCGCCCTAGCCCCGGGCACCTTATCCAACTATGATAAAGACTTATGGGAATTCCGCAAGTTGTCATCGTCGGCCGGCCCAATGTGGGCAAATCGAGCATTTTCAATTGGCTCGCAGGGAAGCGTCTTGCCATTGTTGACCCCACCGCCGGGGTAACACGCGACCGCGTCACCCATCTGATCGACCTCGGCTGCGGCCAGTTCGCCGAACTGGTCGATACCGGCGGCATGGGCATTGAAGACACCGACAATCTGACCGAGCAGGTCGAAGATCAAATCCAAATCGCCGTCGATTCCGCCACGGTCGTTCTTTTTGTGGTCGATTGCCGCGACGGCATCGTCCCGCTCGATGAAGAGGTCGCCAAGCGGTTGCGATACATTACCACGCCGGTGCTGGTCGTCGTCAATAAAGCCGATGCCCCGTCGCTGGAGTCGGAAGGCAACGCATTTTATCGGTTCGGACGAAAACTGCTTTACGTCAGCACGAAGGAAAATCGCGGCAAGGACGACTTGCTCGACGCGATACGGCAGCGATTGCCCGAGGCGAACGAAAACGACCGTCCGCCGACCGATCCGGTGATGAAGCTGGCGATTGTCGGCCGCCGCAACGTCGGCAAGAGCACGTTCGTCAACACGCTGGCGCAGGCCGAACGGATGATTACGAGCGAAGTGCCCGGCACGACGCGCGACAGCGTCGACGTGCGTTTCGAGCTGGACGGCAAGGCCTTCATGGCCATCGACACGCCCGGCTTCCGCCGCAGCAAGAGCGTCAACACCGACATCGATTTTTACAGCACGCATCGCGCCCAGCGGAGCATACGCCGGGCCGACGTAGTGCTGTTTTTTTTCGACGCCGCGCAACGCATCAGCCAAGTCGATAAGCAGCTTTGCGAGTACATCGCGCAGCAGTATAAGCCGTGCATGTTCGTCGTGAACAAGTGGGACGTGATCGCCGGCGCGATGCCGACGGAAAAATGGGTGACGTACCTGCGCGACACGTTTCGCACGTTTTGGTACGCCCCGATCGCGTTTATCACGGGCCAATCGGGCAAAAACGTCAAGGCGATGTTGAATCACGCGCAGATGCTGTTCAAGCAATCGACGTATCGCGTTTCGACGTCGCAATTGAACAAGCAATTGCGCGCGGCGATCACGGAAAACGCGCCGCCAATGCATCAAAATCGACGTCCGAAGATTTATTACGCTACGCAAGCGGCCACGCAGCCGCCGACGGTCGTGCTGTTTTGCAGCGATCCGAAGGCGATCGCCCCGCAATATCAGCGGTATTTGCTGCGCGTGTTCCGCGATTCGCTCAAGTTCGGCGAAGTGCCGATCAAGCTCTATCTCCGCCGCCGCGAACACGACGACAACCGCAGCGAAATCGAGACGTAACGCGTTGCGCTACACGCCCAGGAATTCTTCCGCGGCTTCGCGCAACACCTGACGGTCGGCGTCGATGTCCATCCAGCATTGCAGGCTGATCGCCACTTGTTCGATGCAAACCGTCAGGCCGTCCAACGTGGAACAGCCGCGTTTTCGGGCTTCATCCAACAGCCACGTGCGCGGCACATAGGGCGTCGCGTCAACCACGAAGAGATCGGGGCGAAGCGTCTCGGCCGCAAGCGGCAAAGGCACGTTGTCGTCGCCGCCGGCAAGGCTCGTGGCATGGATGAGCACGTCGGTTTC
>CAZWNM010000169.1:0-5683 GCA_964635765.1 uncultured Planctomycetaceae bacterium
GCGGCCGGTGGGCGTTACCCATCATCATGTCCTGCGGAGCCCGGACTTTCCTCCCGTCGAAAACGCCATCGGGCCGATGTGGCAGCCCCGACATTTCCGGCCGGCGGCCGTCCAGTCCGCTCCGAACCAAGTATTCACCTTAACGCGGCGGGAAGGGGAAAGAAAGGGCGCGGCGATGTTTTTTGATAATCCCAATCCCTATCGCTGCTGAACGTAGCGACATGTCTGCCTCCAAACGCGCTCACTTGCCACTTCGGCACGGCGCAGCTAGAATATCGAGGTGTTGTAACTGCCGCCGCCATCGTGCTTTATGGCACGTCTGCAACGCCGAAGCCAAAAAAAACGCTCGCTATCGATCCGCGCCGTGTCGCCCCCGAAAAACGTGTCATGCCCCCAAAAATGCCGAAAAATCCCCTGAAATCGCCGAAACTCTACATCAACCGCGAATTGAGTTGGCTTGAGTTCAACCATCGCGTGTTGCAAGAAGGGCTCAACGCCGATTTGCCGCTTTTGGAACGGCTCAAGTTTCTGGCCATCGTCGGATCGAATCTCGACGAGTTCTTTTCCGTCCGCGTCGCGTGGCTCATGCAGCGACACGCCGCCAAGACACGGCGGTGCGACATGGCGGGCATGACGCCCGACGAACAACTGCTGGCCATCAGCCGCCGCGTGCATCGCATGATCGAGGAGCAATCGGCCGGCGTCCGCGACTTGCTCGAACACCTAAAACAACACGGCCTGCACGTCTGGCAGCGCGGCGAGTGGACCGACGTGCATCGGCAATTCGCCCGGGCGTATTTTCTGCGCGAAATCGAGCCGATCCTCACGCCGCTGGCCCTTCAACAACTTTCGCCCAGTCCGCTGTTGCCCAATTTGCAATTGCACGTGGCCGGCCTTTTGACCGGCGTCGCCTCCAAAGAAATCGAATCGAAGGAAGGCGAGGCCGTGGCGGGCGAATCGAAGCGAAAAACGCAGCCGGCCGAACGGATCGTCGTCGTGCCGGTGCCCACGCAATTGCCGCGATGGGTGACGCTGCCGGCCGAGTCGGGAACGCACTTGGCCCGGTTGGAAGATGTCATCGCCGCGAATCTCGACGCGATGTATTCCGACAGCCGGGTGCTTGCGACGGCCGCGTTTCGTATCAGCCGCGACGCCGACGTGGTGTTGCAAGACGACGAGGAAATCGACGATTTATTGCATGCGATGGAGGAAGTCGTGCTCTCGCGGCGGCGGCGGACGCCGGTGCGATTGACCATTTCGGCTCGGCCCGACCCGCGGGTGCGAACGTGGCTGGCCGATTGGCTGAAACTACGCGATGAAGAAATCTATGAATATGACGGCGACGTGCCCCAAGAAGCTTCCGCGCTGATGGAATTGGCGGCTCGCCGCGGTTTCGACGATCTGCGAATCGACGATTGGCCGCCGCAAACGCCGCGCGATTTGATCGGCGCCGAAGACCTTTGGCAAGCCATTCAAGATCACGACGTGCTGCTGTTCCATCCCTATGAAAGTTTCGATCCGGTGGTGAAGTTGGTCGAGCAAGCCGCCGACGATCCGCAAGTGCTCGCCATCAAGCAAACGCTCTATCGCACGAGCGGTGATTCGCCGATCATCCGCGCGTTGGCCCGGGCCGCCCAAAACGGGAAGGAAGTCGTCGTGCTGGTCGAGCTAAAGGCCCGATTCGACGAATGGCGCAACGTCAACTGGGCGCGCCGCCTGGAAGACGCCGGCGTGCATGTGATTTACGGCATCGCCGGCTTCAAAACGCACGCAAAGGCGCTCTTGATCGTGCGGCGCCAGTCGCAGCGAATCCATCGCTACGTCCATCTTGCCACCGGCAACTACAACGACCGCACCGCGCGGATGTATTCCGACATCGGCCTGTTGACGTGCGACCGCGAAATCGCATCCGACGTCGCAGCATTCTTCAACTTGCTGACCGGCTGTTCGGAATCGGTCGGCTGGACCAAGCTCGCCGTCGCGCCGATCGGGCTGCGGCAAAAAATCCTCGACCTGATCGAACGCGAAATTCAGGTATCGACCACCGATCGGCCCGGCCTGATTATGGCGAAAACCAATTCGCTGCAAGACCCCGCAATTTGCCAGGCGTTGTATCGGGCCAGCCAAGCCGGCGTGAAAGTGATGTTGAACATTCGCGGCATTTGCTGCCTACGGCCGGGCGTCGCCGGTTTCTCCGACAACATCGAAGTCCGATCGATCGTCGATCGTTTTCTGGAACACGCCCGCGTGTTCTATTTTCGCAACGGCGGGCATGAAGAGGTGTATTTGAGCAGCGCCGATTGGATGCTTCGCAACCTGAGCAAGCGGCTCGAACTTCTTTTCCCGGTGCTCGACCCAAACCATCGCCGTCGTTTGATCGAGGCGCTGGAAACGTATTTTGCCGACAACACGAAGTCGTGGCGGCTGTCGAGCGACGGCAGTTACGCGCGGGTTTCGCGTAAAGGCCCTCGCATCCGCGCGCAGCAGAAACTCTACGCCGACGCGGTTGAAATCGCCCGCAACGCCGCCCATGCCGCGCCGCAATTTCGCCCCCTGACCCGCCCGAAACCGGCCGGGTAACGCAGGGCATTGACAAACAAATCGCGAGATTTATAATTCCATCGTCCGTCAATGTCGCAAGGAGAATCCCATGGCGCGTGCTGTCCGTTTTCACCGCATCGGAGGGCCCGAGGTTCTCCAGATTGACACCGTCGATACGCCGGAGCCCGGGGCAGGCGAAATCCGTATTCGGGTCAAGGCCCTGGGCTTGAATCGCGCGGAGTCGATGTTCCGGTCGGGCGCCTACATCGAACAGCCGACACTCCCGTCGCGGCTTGGGTACGAAGCGGCGGGAATCGTCGATGCCGTCGGCCGCGGTGTCAAAAAATTGAGCGTCGGCGACGCCGTAAGCACCATCCCCGCGTTCAGCCAGGGGCGGTACGGCGTGTATGGCGACATGGCCGTGGTCCCGGCAAGGGCTGTCGCAAAACATCCGGCGTCGCTGTCTTGGGAAGAAGCGGCGGCCATCTGGATGCAATATCTGACCGCATATGGCGCGCTGGTCGACATCGCCAAACTCGGGCCGGGCGACATGGTCCTTATCCCGGCCGCATCGAGCAGCGTTGGCATCGCGGCCATTCAAATCGCCAACCTCATCGGGGCGACGCCCATCGCGGTGACACGCACCGACGCCAAGCGGCAGGCGCTCCTCCAGTTGGGCGCGGCTCACGTCGTCGCAACCGAAACGCAAGACCTCGTCGAGGAAGTCAAGCGATTGTCCTCCGGAAAGGGTGCGCGGGTCGTGTTCGACCCGGTGGGCGGGCCGACCCTGCCCCAACTCGCCGCGGCCACATCCACCCACGGCATCCTATTCATTTACGGAGCGCTCAGCCCGGAGCCCACTCCCCTGCCGCTTTTCGAGGTGCTCGGCAGGTCGCTTACGATCCGTGGGTACGCGCTGTTTGAAATCACGGCCCACCGGGCACGCCTGGAGCAAGGCAAACAATTCGTGATCGACGGACTGGCGGCAGGCAAGCTGAAAATCGTGATCGCGAAAACGTTCCCGCTGGCCGACATCGTCGACGCCCACCGCTACCTGGAGTCGAACCAGCAGATTGGGAAGATCGTCGTGACCGTCTGACGCCCCGCGTCAGATACGCCCGCGCCAACCGCCCTCGCTCGGAATGCAGCCGCCGGAATGGAGCAACCGAGCCAAAAGTTAGGGTTTACTTGCCGCCGATTCTTTGTATACTGCTGTCAGCATTATTGGTCCACCAGCATGTTTCGCGTGACGTTCGCGGCGGCGTTTTTGGCGACAAAACAAAAAACCTTGCGGGCTTCACGCAAGCCTTCCATATCCTTCAGCCTTCCGCGAAAGGGAAATTCATGTCGAATCTGCCAGATTTCATTGCCTTGGCGAAACCGGTGCCTTTGGCTGCTCGCGCTCCTTGGTACAAAACCATCGGCCCAGCATATACGGGCATCATGCTTTGGTTTGTTTTTTGGCAGGATTTAGTGAAGGGCCAAGACACGCCCGGTGGCGTCCTTAGCGCCGGCATCGGGCCAGCCCTCCTCGGGTTGCTCATCGCGGCGTTTATCTGCCATTTCTTCTTCTACCTCGTGCCCGGCTTGCTCGGCATGAAAACCGGCTTGCCGCTTTATGTCATCGGCACTTCCACGTACGGCGCCATCGGCGGGCTAATTATGCCTGGCCTGCTGATGGGCTTGCTCCAATTCGGATGGCTGGCCGTCAACGGCTGGGGCGTGTCTACTATCCTGTGTCAATGTTTCAAAATTGGTTTGAACGCTAAAGACGCCGTGGCGATACCCGGCCTATGGTATGGCGTCATTGCGTCCGTATACATTATTTTGGCGGCGTTCGTCGGCTTGAAGGGAATCAAATACGTCGCTCGCGTCGCCACTTGGCTGCCGTTGATTCCTTTGATCGTTTTGGCAATTCTAGTTGCGAAAACCTTCGACGGCATCAGCCACTTCAATCCTGAAGCTCTCGTTGCCGTCGCAAAATCGCACGCTGGCACAGGAGGCCACGCAACCGCGGCGCTGGGCGTTGTCGGCGTGTTGGCCGCCATCAGCACGTATGTGGTCGGATTTTTCGCGACCGCAGGCGCCGCCGGAACCGACATCGCTTCGAGCTCCCGCAACAAAAGCGACGTCAATTGGGGCGGCTTGATCGGCATCGTGCTGGCCACCCTGGTCGCCGGCGGTGCGGCAATTCTGATTGTCGCCGGCGCGTACGGCCTCAGCGGCCCCGGCGCGGCCCATAGCCTCATCAGGCCCGAACACATGGGAAGCTACAATCCGATCGATTTTCTTAAAGACATCTTGGGCGACAAATTTGCAAATATCGTCCTGATTGCACTGGCTATTTCCGCCTTTCCAGGCGCCTGCGTCTCCTCGTTCATCGCCGCCAATAGCTTCAAAACCACGATGCCGAAAGTCAATCCGTTCATATCCGTAGGGCTCGGTGCGCTCGTCGCCATCGGCCTCGCCGTTACGGGTTGGGTCTCCCATGTGATTTGGGTCTTCCTCATCATCGGCGCTTCGTTCGGACCGATTTGCGGCGCCATGCTCGCCGATTATCTGCTCTCCGGCGGAAAATGGAACGGACCGCGCGCCGGCTTCAATCCGGCCGGCTGGCTCTCGTGGCTCTTCGGCTTCATCGTCGGAGCATTTAATCTGATTGCCGGTAATCTGAGCGGCCATGCCTGGGCTGCCACATTGGCCGCATGGAACACGGTTCCCCCGGTCTCGGCTTTCGTGGTCGGCTTTGTCCTGTATCTCGTATTCTCGCTGCTCGGCATGAGAACCAAAACGCTCGAAATGCCGGCGCCGGCGAAGTAAGATTTGATGTTTGTCCCCTCTTCCTTTGCGAGAGGGTTAGGGTGAGGGCCGTTGCAGCTTGAATCGTCAGGCCCCCGGCCCCCCATTCCATATGAAAACTTCCATGTTCCTCGGCATTGAAATCGGCGGTACAAAATTGCTGCTTGGCGTCGGCGATGCTGAAGGCGGCCGACTGGCCGCGCTCCATCGGGCCGACGTTCAGCCCGCCGATGGCGCCGAAGGCATTCGCCGGCAAATCGAGCAAATCGCCGCGCCCCTGATCCGCGAACACCACGTGACAGCCGTCGGCTTCGGTTTCGGCGGGCCGGTCGATTCCACCGCC
>CAZWNM010000170.1:0-5682 GCA_964635765.1 uncultured Planctomycetaceae bacterium
GGCACGGTCAGCGGCGACGCCAAGGTCGAAATGCAATTCAAAACCGCCGACATCAACGATCTGCTGAAAAGCATGGTCGTGCAAGATCTCGACGGCGGCCAAGTTTCAAGCGTCACCTACGGCTCGAAAGACCCGGTGACGAAAACGCTCAAAGGTTTTTCGATCGACCTGACGACCAATCCGACGCTCGGCCAGCTTTTGCAACAGATTCGCGGCGAACATGTCGTTCTCGAATCCGAAGGGCCCAATGCAGCGCGCGGCGTCATTCTTGGCGTGGAAACGCAAAAGCGGAAGGTCGGCGAGCGAGAAACCATCGACTATCAGGTGCTGAATCTCGTGACCGACCAGGGCCTGAGGGCCGTCTCGCTCGATTCGGTCGGCCGCATCAAATTGGCCAACGAAAAACTCGACGCCGAGTTGCGGAAAGCCCTGGCCGTGCTGGCCTCGGCCCATGCCACCGATAAAAAATCGGTCGAACTGACTTTCCTGGGCAAGGGCGACCGTCGCGTTCGGGTCGGCTACATTCAGGCCGCGCCGGTTTGGAAAACCACGTACCGGCTCGTGTTCGCCGACGACAAACTCTTCTTGCAAGGCTGGGCAATCGTCGAAAACACATCGGAGCAGGATTGGAACAACGTCCTGTTGACGTTGGTGAGCAGCCGCCCCATTTCGTTCACGATGGAGCTTTATCAGCCGCTTTATATTTCCAGGCCCCAAGTACAATTGGAGCTTTTTAGTTCGTTGCAGCCGCAAGCGTATGGGCAGAACTTGGCTGAAGCACAGGCTGGCGAGCCGGCACCAGCCGGCAACGAGTGCCTATCGGGAATAGCCTCATTGGGACTATTCGCTGGTAAGACGATGGGGCGTCGTTATTCACCGGAAAAAGCCAAGGAAGGTCGTGTGATGCTTGGCGTCGGCGTCAATTCCGACGCCGGACTTGTCGGCGGCGTTGTCCTCGATGAGATAAAGGAGACCGCGCAAGCGGCCGCGCGTGGCGGAAATCTCGGCAATCTGTTCCGGTACGTCATCAAAACGCCGGTCACGCTCGCGCGGCAGCAATCGGCCATGCTGCCGATCATTAGCGCCGACGTAAAGGGCGAAAAAGTATCGATCTACAATCCGGAAGTCTTGGCGGAACATCCGCTCAACGGACTCCGGTTCACCAACGCGAGCGAGTTGCATTTGATGCAAGGCCCGATCACGGTTTTCGAGGGCGGCACGTATGCCGGCGACGCCAAGATCGAAGACCTGCCGCCGAAGGCCGAGCGTTTGATCAGCTACGGCATCGATCTCGATACCGAAGTGGCCGTCGCCGCCAAGTCGCAGCCCGAGGAATTGCTGAGCGTGAAATTGCAAAAGGGCACGGCGCTCGTTTCGCACAAGTTCAAGCGGTCGCAGGAATACACGATTAAGAACTCGGGCAAGAAAACAAAAACCGTGTTGGTCGAGTATCCGTTCGACGCCAATTGGACGCTGCTTTCGCCCGCGAAACCGACGGAAAAGACGCGGGATTTGTACCGTTTCGCCGTCGAAGCGAAGCCCAGCCCCGCGTCGAAACCTGCCGTGCTCCTGGTGGAAGAAGAGCGTACCGCACGGCAGCAGATCGCGCTGAATAATCTCGACGACAACGGCTTGCATTATTTTCTTGGCATGAAAGTGGTCAGCGAGAAGGTGAAGACGGCCTTGAGGGGGCTTGTCAAGCTGAAGATGGACTTGCAGCAGACGGTTCTTAGCAAGCAGCAAAGCGAGGAGCGGCTCCAAAAGATCGCGGCCGATCAAAGCCGCGTGCGGCAGAACATGGACCGGCTCGACCGCACCGGCGATTTGTACAAAAACTATGTGAAGAAGTTTACCGCCCAGGAGGAAGAGATCGACAATCTCGGCGATAAGATTTCCAAACTCACGGAGCAAGAAACCGCTAAACGCAAAGCCATCGATGAGTATATGATGAATCTCAACGTGGAATAAATGTTATGGACTTTTTTTCGCCGCGAATCGGATTGAAGCCGCTTGCAAATTTGTGCCATCGGCTCGCCACGTCGCTCGAGGCCGGAGTCGATGCCCGCACGGTTTGGTCGCGCGAGGCCCAGCGTGCCGTCGGGGCCATGCGACGCAATCTCGCGATGGTCAGCCAGGGTGTCAATCGCGGCCAGTCGCTGACCGACTCGCTCGCACCGACCGACGAATACTTTCCCGCCATCTTCCGCGAAATGGCCGCCGTCGGCGAACAGACCGGTCACATCGACGGCGTTTTCGCCCAACTGGCCGAGCATTATCAAACGCAATTGACGATGCGTCGCGTGTTCTTGGGCGCGATCGCCTGGCCGATGTTCGAACTCGCCGCGGCGATCGTTGTCGTTGGCATTGCGATTTGGATTACCGACGTGTTGCCGACGCCGGCCAACGGCAAGCCAATCGATCTTTTCGGCTTCGGATTGACCGGCGCGAAGGGCTTGAGAACTTATGTGATGATTGTGGGCGGCATCGTGACGGCCGTGTGGTTGACCATCCGTGCCATGCAACGCGGCTTGGTTTGGACGCGTCCGATTCAACGCATCGTGTTGTCGCTGCCGGGCGTGGGGCGGCCGCTGCAAACGCTGGCGCTTTCGCGGCTGGCGTGGTCGCTTCACTTGACGATGAACACCGGCATGGACGTTCGCCGCGCGTTGAACCTAAGCCTTCGCAGCACGCAAAACGCCCGATATATCGACCAAATTTCCGACATCGACGCCGAAATCATGGCCGGCAACTCGATCCACGACGCCTTCAGCCGCGTCGGCGGATACCCGGTCGAATTTCTCGATACGCTGGCCGTCGGCGAACAGACCGGCAAAACGGTTGAGTCGATGGGCCATTTGGCCAAGCAGTATTTGGAGCAAGCGAAGATCGTGATGACGGCCCTCGCCACGCTGGCCGGCGTCGCCATTTTCGTCGTCATCGGACTAATACTGGTCGCGTTGATCCTCCGCGTATTTTTCATATCCGTATATCCAAATTATCAGGTGTGATCAGTCTGGAATGCAAACATATCCCAATTCATCCCGCAACCGAGGTATTTTTTCATGCGCACGTTTCTCGTCACCGGCGGCGCCGGTTTCATCGGTTCGCACATTGCCACCGCCCTGGTCGAACGCGGCGACAAGGTTCGCGTGCTCGATAATCTTTCGACCGGTTTTGAATCCAATATGGCCGGCTTTCGCGACCGCATCGAGTTTATCGAGGCCGACGTGACTGACGCCGCGGCGGTCGCCCAAGCCGTGAAGGGCGTCGACTGCGTGTTCCACGAAGCCGCGTTGGCGTCGGTTCCGGCAAGCGTCGAGCGGCCGTTGGCGAGCCATGCTGCGTGTGCCACCGGCGTGGTGACGGTGTTGGACGCCGCGCGCCGGGCGAACGCGCGCCGGGTGATTTACGCCGCGTCGAGCGCGGCCTACGGCGATCAGCCCACCAGCAGCAAGCGCGAAACCGACTTGCCCGCCCCGTTGTCGCCCTATGCCGCCGCGAAACTTTCCGGCGAGTTGTATTGCCAGGCGTTTTGGCACACCTTCGGCCTCGAAACGGTCGCCATCCGCTACTTCAACGTGTTCGGCCCGCGGCAAGACCCGCACAGTCAATACTCGGCCGTCATTCCGCTGTTCATCACGGCGATGCTTGCAGGCCGCCGGCCGGTGATTTACGGCGACGGGCGGCAATCGCGCGATTTCGCGTTCGTGGCCAACGTCGTTCACGCGAATCTGTTGGCCGCCGACGCGCCGAACGTGGCCGGCCGAACGATCAACGCCGCCGACGGCCGGTCGATCGACCTTCTGAAATTGCTCGAACTGTTGAACAAACTGTTGGGCGCCGACGTCAAGCCGGATTTCGCGCCCGCGCGCATCGGCGACGTGCGCGAGAGCCAGGCCGACATCACCTTGGCCCGAAAGCTGCTGGGCTACGAACCGCAAATCAATTTTGAGGAAGGACTTCGCCGTTCGATCGACTATTACCGCAGCATCGCCGGAAAATAGCCTCGGCAAGCAAATGCCGTCACGTTCCCCGGCGATTTCCGAACCATTCGATCTGCCGGCGCGGGCAAAACGCAAAACCGTTCGCGCTGCAGTAAGGCGCGAGCCACGCGGCCGTTTCGGCGAGCGCGGCCGTCTCGACGCCTTGCGGCATCAACATGACGCGCCGCCGTTCGATCTCCGGAAACTCCTCCAAATACGCCGAAACCTCGCGGCAATCTTCCGTCGCGGCCACGACGAACTTCCATTGGCAATCGTATTCCGCCGCCAACCGCCGAATGACATGCGGCGCGTGCCGATAGAGCAAATGCCGGCGCGTTTCCGGCGAATCCGGCTCGCTCGGCGTCGCATTCGACAGCTTCGGGCTGATCGACATCAAATCGCACGCCACCGGCAGATAGCGCGTGCCCGAGGTTTCCACGGTAATATGCCAACCGGCCTCGCGGAATCGGGCGGCAAGCGGCACGAGTTCCTCGAAGAGCATCGGCTCGCCGCCGGTCAGCACGACGTGGCCCGCGAAGCAGTGGTCAGTGGTCAGTGGCCAGTGGTCAGAAAAAGCACTGTTCGGCAACTGTTCACTGACCACTTTTCCTGAACCCTGAACCCTTTTCCACAACTCATCGACCGAAAGTTCCTCGCCTTCCGGCGACCACGAGGCGTAAGGCGTGTCGCAGTATCGGCATCGCAGATGGCAGCCGCTTATGCGCACGAAGACGCTTTCCACGCCGCTCAACCGGCCTTCGCCCTGACGCGCTCGAAATATCTCGGCAATCCGCATGGCGAGTGGTCCGTTATCAGTGGTCCGTTATCAGTGCGAAGCCGCAAGCGGCTCCAATCCCGAGTCTCCAACCTCCCACTTCACACCCACCGCAACGGATCGCGCTCGTTCCGACTGGGCCAAACGTGAATATCGGAAAATTGACGAGCCAGCACGTCGGCCAAACACTCGACGCCGAATCGCTCGCTGGCAAAATGGCCGGGCAACAACAAGCTGACGCCCGACGCCTCGGCCTCCAGGCATGTATGAAACCTCGCTTCGCCGATCACCATCGCGTCGCAATGGGCTTGCCGCGCGGCTTCGAGAAAGTCGTCGGCCGCGCCGCACGCCACCGCCGCGGCGTGAATCGTTTGCTCCGGCCGTCCGACCAGATGCAAGTGATCGATCGCCAAAAAACGTTTCAGGCGTTCGGCGAGTTCGGCGAGTGAAATCAAAGGGACCAATCGTCCCCATCGGCCTGCCCCGGGGCCGTCCAACCGCGGCGCAAGCGGCGCAACGTCGCACAGTTCGAGTCCGTCGGCCAATCGCTGATTGATGCCGTCGGCGGCCGAATCGAACGCGGTATGGGCGCTATAAACGGCGACGTTCGCGGCGATCAAGTCGAGCAGCAAGCGGCCGACGACGGTATCGGAGGTCAATTGCTGCACGGCATGAAATGGAAACGGATGATGCGTGACGATCAGATCGGCACCGGCGTCGATGGCTTCGGCGGCGCTGGCCGGCGTGACGGTCAGGCAGGTCATCAGCGATTCGACGTTCCGTTCGCGACGTCCGACCAGCAGCCCGACGTTATCCCAATCTTCGGCCGATCGAAGCGGGGCGATTTGTTCGAGAAAAGCGGCGACGGCGGCGATGGCGGGCATAATGGTTTTCCGATACGCGGCATCCTAACACACAGTCCGG
>CAZWNM010000171.1:0-5676 GCA_964635765.1 uncultured Planctomycetaceae bacterium
CTAAGACGGCGAATCCGAGAAATAGATTTTTTGCCAACTTGGAACAGCGGATCCAATTCCACTGTCGTGTGTGTAGAACAATCGCCACTGATGCGAAGAAAATGGAACCGACTACACCGCTCGCTATGACATGGAACATCCACCGCTCATGTCCCGGCGCGACGGTTATTGTTGACGCAACCAACGACGCCAAAAGCAATAATCCGCTTAAATACCAGCACGTTCCGATAACCATTCTAATCTCCAATCCCTCGTCTCCCGGCGAAGACGCCGGGGCTAAACGATCTCCTGAACCCCGAACCCTCTGCAAATTCTCAGTCTCCAGCCTCCAGTCCCCAGTCTCCCATTCACGTCGGAACCGCTTTCCCCGGATTGAAAATCCCGACGGGATCGAACGCATAGCGCATCCGCCGCATCGCTTCGAGATCGCTCGGGGCGAATTGACGCGACATGAGCGCGAGTTTTTCGACGCCGATGCCGTGCTCGGCCGAAATGCTTCCGCCCGCGGCGATGCACTCCTCCAAAATCTCGCGGCCGGCGGCCGTCGCGCGTCCGACTTGCTCGCGGTCGCGCTCGTCGAACAACACCAGCGGATGCAAGTTGCCGTCGCCGGCGTGGGCGACGTTCACGACCCGGAGATTGTATTTTCGGCCGATTTCAACGGCGCGGCGAATCAAATGCGGCAGTTTGGTGCGTGGCACGACGCCGTCCAACGTGATCGAACTCGGACTGAGCCGGCCGATCGTGCCGCCGGTCGAGCGCCGGCACTTCCACAACATCGCCTTCTCTTCGGCCGACGTTGCTTGCGCCACGTCGCTGGCGCCGAATCGCCTGCAAAGCTCGGTGACCCGTTCCTGCTGGCGATCGAGCCCGACGGTTAATCCATCGACTTCGATGATCAGCACCGCGCCGGCGTCCGCCGGGAAGCCGAAATGAAACGCCTCTTCGACGGCGGCCAAGATGCCGCGGTCCATCAGCTCCATCGCCGCCGGAATGACGCCGGCCGCGATGATTTGGCCCGTCGCGTTGCAAGCGTCGTCGGGCGATTTGAACACGGCTCGAATGACGCGGTTATCCTGCGGCGTCGGCGTCAATCGCACCCAAAGTTTCGTGATGATCGCCAGCGTGCCCTCGCTGCCGATCAAAATGCCGACGAGATCGAGCGGCCGTGCGCTTGCGCTGGGCCCGACTTGCAAAACGCCGCCGTCGGCCAGCACGGCTTCGAGGCCGAGAATATGATTGACCGTCACGCCGTATTTGAGCGTGTGCGGTCCGCCGGCGTTCGTGGCCGCGTTGCCGCCGAGGGTGCTGACGGTTTGGCTGGCCGGGTCGGGCGCGAAATGATAGCCGGTGCCCAACAGCGACAGCGCAAGTTGCGAATTGACCACGCCCGGCTCGACCACGGCCATGCGATTGCGGAGGTCGATCTTCAGGATTTTGTTCATGCGGGTGAGCATGAGCACCAGTGTGTCACTGCTGGCTTGTCCAACAGTGTTTTCTCGGGCGTGTTCCCATGCACTGCTGGGCAAGCCAGCAGTGGCACACTCTTTGAATGGAAGGAGCGGGGACGAGATCGGGAGACATCCGCCGGCGCGGCTGGTTCCGGCGCCGCGAGCGACAACGGCCACATGATGCCGCCGGCACAACTTCACGACCTCGACGACATCCTGCGTGGAACGCGGAAACACGACGGCCCCAGGCGTGCGTCGCTCGACGGTGAAGGCGTCGCAATCGTAGACCGCCAGCTCCGACGGCGACGAAAGCACGTTTTCACGTCCGAGAGCGTTGCGAAGGTCGGCGAGGAAGGACATGGGGCACTAATGGTTAGTGGTTGGCGGTTCGTGGTTAGCGGCAAACCGCTTGCATCGCAAGAAAGTATTCCGCGGTCAGTGCTTTTGTTTTTCACTGACCACTAACCACTGGCCACTAATTCGTGTTGGGCTAAGAAAGCATAGCACCGGGCGAAACCAGCCGCCACACCCCCCCGGAAGGCTATGCAGCCACCGAAATTTGCCGAAAGCGTGGTGCGCAACCGCTTGAACGACAATAACTTACGGCGACACACGCCGTTTGCCGGTTCATCGCGAAAACGGGAGCGGTTTTTCCAATTCCCGATCCCTAGTCGCTAGCTCTTGATTTTCCGTAGTTTGGATCCGCCGAAAACGTCCAACGGATGAGCTCGGCGAGCGAGTCGGCCTTCATTTTTTTCATGAGTTTTGCGCGCCGGACCTCGATGGTCCGCACGCTGAGTCCCAAATCGCCGGCGATAGTTTTGTTCGACTTGCCTTCGACAAGCAATTCGAGCACGGCATGTTCGCCTGGAGCAAGCCCTTGCAGCCGTTCTATCACCTTGCTGCGTTGGGCCGCCTGTTGACGGTGGAGGGCGTCCCATTTCAAGGCTTCTTGGATGGCTTCCCATAGCTGCTGGTCGCGGCATGGTTTTTCCAAGAAGTTGAGCGCGCCGGCTTTGAGCGCGCGGACAACCATCGGCACGTCGCCGTACGCCGACATCACGATGGCGGGCAAATGCACGTCGTCGCGGTTGAACTGTTCGAGCAGCCCCAGTCCGCTGATGCCGGGCATTCGGACATCGACCAGTAGGCAGCCGGGTTTCGAGGCGTCGAAGGCGTCGAGAAACTGCTGCGCCGATTCGTAGGCTTCCGCCTGAAGCCGCATCGATCGCACCAGCACGGTAAGCGCTTGCCGCACGGCCGGATCGTCATCGACAATAAAAACGGTCGGGTCTGTTTCCACGATCAATCTCTCCCATTCTCGATCGGCAACGTGAAAAAGAAAATGGCGCCCCCTTGCGGCGCAGGCGCGAATGCCAATTCTCCGCCGTGATTTTCAATGATCGATTGGCAAATGGCCAAGCCCATGCCCATGCCGTCGGACTTGGTCGTAACGAAGCGGTCGAAAATCCGCTCGCTCATATCCGGCGCAATGCCGCCGCCGTTGTCGAGTACGGCGACCATGATGTTTTGCGGATCCTTCATCGTCGTGCGAACCGTCAGCCGACGCGGTTTGTGGGCTGACTCGCGCAACGACTCGAAACCGTTGCGCATCAAATTCACCAGCACCTGTTCGAGTTGAATGCGGTCGCCGACTACCGGCGGCAGCGGCTCGGCAAACTCGAAAATCACCCCGGCTTCGGCAAGCCGCGAGTCGATGCTCATCAGTTCCGTCACGTCGCGAATCATGGCGTTCATATCGACGACCGACTGCAACGGCTTGGCCTTGGCGACGAATCGCCGCAGATGATGAATCATTTCGCCCGCCCGATTCGCCTGCTCGCCCACTTGATTCAGCGCCGCGGAAAGCTCCGAGGCGCATTCCGGACCGTTCGACTCCAACAGCCGCTTGCACGCTTGGGAATAGCTGGAAATGGCGCTAAGCGGCTGGTTCAACTCGTGGGCCAGTTCCGCCACCATTTCGCCCGCCGTGTTGAGCCGCGCGACGTGGGCAAGTTCGGCCAAATGCCGCTGCGACCGTTCCTCGACGCGGCGTCGTTCTTCCATCTCGACGCGCAAGCGGCGATTCGCCTCGGCCAATTCTTCCGTGCGCCGCTCAACGCGCCGTTCCAATTCATCGTGGGCCTCGCGCAATTGTTCCTCGGCCCTGGCCAAACGCTCGTCTTGCCGCGCCCGCTCCAACGCTCGATCGATGACGACGGGCAGCAACTTCAGAAACGTGGGCCCTTTGGTCACGTAATCGTACGCCCCGTGCTTCATCATCTCGACGGCCAGCGTTTCGCTTCCGTGGCCCGTCGCCACGACGAACGGCACTCGCTTGTTTTGGTCACTCAAGCGTTGCAGGAGTTCTTTTCCGTGCATGTCGGGCAAGTTGTAATCCAACAGCATCAGACGCGGCGATTGACGGTCAAGCCAAGCCAGGGCCGCGCTGCCGCTGCTTACGCCCACCGTGCGGTGTCCGCTCGCCGCCAGACATTTCTGAATCAAGTTCAGTAGCGCGGCGTCGTCTTCAACGACCAGGATCAACTCCGTGGAATTGTCGTTGAACACAGCGGGGGCGGCGGTTTCATGTTTCGGCGGACCGGCGAGCGACATAGCAGGTTTCATGGCCAGATTTGGCGGGCGGGAGACGCTGTTGGTCGCCGACGCGTTATCGAACGCAAAAGAATCGGCGATTCAAGATATCTCCGCCCGATGTGGGTCAATACGCCTGGCAGGAATCGAACCTGCGACCTACGGTTTAGGAAACCGCCGCTCTATCCCCTGAGCTACAGGCGCGTAAGTTGTTTTGCCGCCGATTGTTTATGGCGACGCGAACGCCATCGCCCGACTTCCAGCGGCAATATTACCACAAGCAACTCCATAACCAACCGAATTACCCCCGTCCGGCCGGCAACATCGAGGCTGAAAATCAAGAGACGCGAACTCCTAGTCTACAATAGCGGCCGGCATTCGCAAGACGGAAATTTGCAAGATTCTTGTCATTCTGAACGTGGCGAAGACTCTCCGACTGGCGGCCGGGCTTCGTCGCTGGGGTTAGAATGGCCGTTTTTATGGATCCTCGGTCAAATAATGCAACAGTTCATGGCATTTTTTCGCGTAAAACCGGCCTCCCACGACCAACCCTTCGTGTCGGTGCCCACGGCCTTGTTGCATTACTATTCTGACCGCAGCCCTTTCAAGCTGCCATTGCATGTACTTTATGTTTTTTGCGTTTAAAGTTCGCCGTTTCCTACAGAGCAGTTCTGACGCCTTTTCCGCTCTAGTTAGGATCGCTGCATGCCGTGTAGATGGTCTGGAAGTGCGCGAGGAGCGATGACCGGGCAAATACCATCCAACTTCTTTGGCCCAGCAGAACTTGGGCGCCCGCTACGCCGCGCCGAGGACCACCGCCGCCGCTTGGCCGTCGTTGGAATATGCAAGAACGAGTATGGCGGATTTTTTGAGTGGCCGCGGCCCGCCATGCACGACGCAAATTGGGCACTGCGGATCGGGCCGATCATAATGAAGCGTCGGCGGAATTTGGCCGCTTTGCAAACTCAAAACTCCGACGACCGTCTCCAACGCGCCGGACGCCGCGCCCAGATATCCGTAAAGACTCTTCGGCGCCGTCACGGGCAAGTCGCCCAGCGTTGCACGAATCGCCTGCGATTCAAGCCGATCGCCGTCAATCGTGCCAAGCCCATGCGCGATGACGCAACCCAAATCGGCCGGCCTCAGCCCGGCGTCGGCAAGGGATGCGACAATCGCGCGACGGATGGCATCGCCCGAAAGCGGCTGACCATTGGCGTGCGGCTCAAATGTGACGCCGTGGCCCAAAAATCGGGCCAACGCCGGCGCGCCGCGTGCCGCGGCGTTCACCCGCGTTTCCAAAATTAGCGAACCGGCGCCTTCGCCGTTGACCAAGCCGTCGCGGTCGGCATCGAACGGACGCGGCGTGGCGATCGGCTCGTCGGTGCGGCGGGAAAGCCCCAGCACGTGGCTTTGCGACCAAATGCCGGGATGTATCCTCGCGCCGACTCCGCCGACGATCATTGCATCGGCCTGGCCGCGTTCCAAAACGCGCACCGCCTCGATCATTGCCGAGAGACTCGAAACGTCGCCGACTATCAGCGAATTGTTCGGTCCCCGAGCGTCTTGACCGATGCCGATGTGACAAGCGGGCATGTTGGGTAAATACTTCAACATCCAAAGCGGAAACAAT
>CAZWNM010000172.1:0-5671 GCA_964635765.1 uncultured Planctomycetaceae bacterium
CTCGACGGGGCGCGGCAAAAATGGTGGTTCTGCTCGCTGCTGACCACCGCGGCGCTGGCGACGTGCGCCTCGGCCGGCGTGCTCATGGCCATGATGGCGGCCGACGTGCTGGCCCAATTTTCGCAACCCTGGCTGCTGACGTTGTTCGTCGCGTGGCTGGTTTGGACCGGCATGTTGACGCTCGCCGTCGGGCGGCGGCTGTTGGGCAGCCGGCGAAGCCTCGAAGCGACGGCACGCCGCGTCGAATTCGAATTTCCCGAGGTTGGCAGCAATCTCATCAACCTGGTTCAGCTCGCCGAAAACGCCGACACGGCCCAAAGCGTATTTTGCGAGGCGGCTGTCGCCCACGCGGCGGAACAAATCGGCGGCCTGCCGTTCGATCGGGCGCCGTCGTGCGAGTCGCGCCGCAGCCGGTGGCTCCACTGCATGCAAACGCCGCGCGATTTCGCCGAGGCAATCGTTGTCCTCGTCCTGTTGGTCGCCGTGGCGATGGCGTGTCAGGCAACCGTTCCAGGCTGGGATTCGGCGGCGTCGCGGCTGTTGACGCCGTGGACGTTTGTGCCGGTCGTCGGCGCGGTGAAGATTGGCAACATCCAGCCGGGCAATACCGACGTGATGGTCGGCGAGAACGTCGATATTTCCGCCGAAATTGCCGCGGCTCCGCACAAGACGCTTTGCGCTCGGCTGTTCACGTCGGCCGAAGGCGAAGCGGAATCGACCGCGCCGCTCCAAGCCGACGCCGAGAGTCGGCATTACCAAGCGACCGTCTCCGCCGTGCTGAAACCGTTCCGATACCGTTTGGAAATCGGCGATTCGCAAACGCCGGTGTACGCCATCGGCGTGCGGGAAAAGCCGGCCATTGAATCCGTCGAAGCGACGTTTCACTATCCGGCGTATTTCGGCCAAAAGGATCAAACGGTTCGCCTGAAAACTTTGGACATCGAATCGCCGCAATACGCCGTGGTCGAGCTTCGCGTGCGAACAACGTCTCCGGTGGCCAAGGGCTATTTGGAGTCGGGCCGCGATCGGTTTTCCGGCCGCGTGGACGAAGACGGCCGGCGGCTCACGGCCACGATGCCCATGCTTACCGGCGGCACATATTGCGTGCGACTTTTCAACGATGCCGGCCACACCGACCGCAATCCGCGTCAAAATCGCATTACGGTCGTGCCCGATCGTCCGCCGACGGTTGAAATACTCAAACCCACGCGGCAAATGGCCGTGCCGCCGGGCGCGGCGGTGCCGGTGGTCGTGCAAGCCGACGACGATTACGGCATCGGTCTAGTCCGGCTGGAAATGAAAACGAGCGAGGAAGACGCCGAGCCGAAGTTGCTCACAATGTGGACCGATTTCGCCGGCGATGCGAAGACGGCCGAGCGGCAATTCCGCTTGAAATTAGACCCCAAGGCGATAAAACCGGGCCAAACGATTTTCCTTCGCGCCGCGGCCGCCGACCGTCGTTCGATCAACGATTGGGGACTCGATCTGAAGCCGCAGGAAACCGTCGGCAGTTGGGTGCCGGTGAAAATCATCGCCGAGGAAGCGGCTTCCGCGGCCGTTTTGGAACAGTTCGACGGCCTTCGCGGCGCCGTCGCGAAAATCTTGGAGCGGCAAGTTTTCGCCCGCGTCATCGCCGAGCCGCTTGGCGGAAAATCCTCGTCTTCCGAATCACCGAAGCTTTCCGAGGTTGTGGCCGACGTTCGCCGCCGTCAAATCGACATCCATAAAACCACGGCCGAACTCGTCGCGTCGATCGGTTCGGCCGACCGCGAGGACCGCCGCATGATCGGCCGGGCGCTTCACGCCTTGGCCACCGGCGACATGCTTCAGGCCGTTGCCCTATGCGACGAGTTGCAGAAATCGGAAAAGGCCGACGCGGCGCCGCTCCTGGCCGGGCAAGATCGGATCATCGACGCGCTGCGAAAAATGCTTGACGCGGCGCGGCGTGCGGAGGTTGACGTGTTGGCCGAAATGAAGAAGCGGCCGGGCGGTAATTTGCCCGACGACACGCGGCAAAAGTTCGAGGAAATCCGCAAAAAGCTCGACGATTTCCTGAAGCGGCAGAAGAAGATCATCGAGGCCGGCGAAAACTTGGCAAAAATGCCGGTCGAAGATTTTACGACAAAAGAGGAAGAGGCGCTCCGGGGTATGGCGGCGGCCGAAGACGATTGGGCCAAGTTCATGAAGGACTTGCATTCCGACCTCGGCAAACTGCCGGAGCAAGATTTCGCCAATGCGTCGGTGGCCAAGGAGTTGGTCGAGATTCAGACGGAACTGAAAATGGCGGAAGACGCCTTGCTGAAGAAGTCGGTCGATATTGCCGTGCCGTTGGAGCAGTTGGGCTACGAAATGGCCGAGGAGATAAAGACGAACCTCGAAAAATGGCTGCCCGACACGCCCGACCGCGAAAAATGGAGTCAGGAGGAGTCGCTCACCGACAAGGATAAAGAGGCGCCGATGCCGGAATTGCCGACCGAGCTGGAAGATCAGATCGGCGAGCTGATGGAGCGGGAAGAAGATTTGTTCGACGAGATGGAGGACGTTTCAAGCAGCGCGGCCGACTCGCTCGACAAGGGCGCCGGCTGGGACGCGACAGACGGGCCAATCTCGAACATGAGCGCGAAAGGCGTCACAGGCAATCGGTTGCCGAACGCCAGCGAGATCGGCGGACGGGCGGCCGAAGGACGGCAAGGCAAGGCCTCCGGCGAGTTCGTCGGCGACGAGGCCGTCGGCAAGGGCGGGCGGAAAACGCCGAGCCGGCTCACGCCCGACCCCGTGGTGAAAGGGCAAATCAAGGATCACAGCAAGCAATCGGCCGGCGGCGCCACGGGCGGCGGCAAGGAAAGCGGCCGCGGCGGCGAAGGGCTGGAAGGGCCCGTGCCTCGCGGCGCCGGCCGGCGCGACGGCGAACGACTTGCCGCCAAGCAGGCCGCCTTGCGCAACAAGGCGCAAAGCATCGACCTGCGGCTCCAGGTCGGCAATTATCATCATACCGACATGCAAACAATGATCGAGGCCATGGCGCAAGTCGAGCGCGACGTGAAGGCCGGCCGCTATCAAAACGCCTTGCGTCAGCGGCACGTCTTGGCCGACGGACTCGCCGGCATCAAGCAATACCTGGGCGGCGGCTTCGAGGTGCGCAAGGACGCCACGACGAACTTGCCCGCCGACATCCAACGTGAAATTCTCGGCGGCATGAAAGACCCTTCGCCGGCCGGCTGGGAGGAATTGAATCGGCGGTACTTCGAGAGATTGTCAAGCGGAGGAGAAAATGGGAAAGGGGAAAATGGGAAAGATAATAAATGAAAGCCGACAAAATCACCACGGAGACACGGAGAACACGGAGCACGACGGAAGGAAGCATCATGCAAAGGCGCGAGAGCGCGAAGATGCAGTTGTGTTATTACAAAGCCATTCAATTTTTTTCTTTTTCCCCCTTTTTCCCCTTCCCCACTTTTCCTTCCGGTTTTCGCGTCTATTTATTTGTACTTCTTGCTTTTCCCGCCCTTTTCTTCTTTGGTGATTTTTCCGTCGCGGCCGATGACGCACGGAAGACGGTCATTCCGTTCGATTTCGTCTCGAAGTTCGACGACGGCCGCTATGGGCAAATGGTGGGCGACTTGATTTGGAAACGGCTTTCGCGCGACCGCGGATTCATCGTGCCCGAGTCGATGCAGGACGTGCGCGATTATTGCGAGAGCCATCAATGGCAGCCGTCGCCCGAGATGGATTTGAAGAAGATGCAAAAAATCGTTCAAGATGATTTCGGCGGCCAAATCGCCATTTGGGGAAGCGTCGAGCGAGCGCCGGGCGCGGCAGGCGATGCGTACGATCTGATCCTAAAATGCGTCGATTTCTCGGCGAAATCCGGCCCAAACGTGATTTATGAAAAGACGGCTCGCACGAAGTCGGTCAGCGAGATTCCGCATCTGTACGTCAAGGAGATGTTCGACTCGCTCGCCGGCCGAACGCCCGGCGAACCGCCGCCGGACGATCCGACGGTCGCGGCGAATTGGCGAAAGAATCCGAATCTGGTCGTCGGCGATTTCGAGCACGGCGTGGCGGGCGTGCCGAAAGGCTGGGACAAAGTCGCCGGTCAGCAGCGCGAGCCGCTCGGCGGGCTGGTGCGTTGGACGGCGGAAAAAGGCGCAGCGGAAGGCACCCGGCCGACGAACAAGGTCATTCGATTCACGCTCGACAAAAACGTGGCGGAAAACGAAGGCGTGATGTACTACAGCGACTATTTTCCGGTCGAGGAGGGCGCGACCTATCGGTTCCAATGCCGCTGGCGCAGCGAAGGGCCGTTGCCGAAAGTGTTTGTCAAATGTTACGACGCCGACGAAAGCGGCCGGCGGCGCGAGGTGTATCGCAGCCAGCAGAACCTGAAGGGCAAGAACAACGTCTGGAACACGCAGACGGAAGATTTCACGCCGCATCACACGAAATACGCGCCGCGCTGGGGTCGCGTGATGCTCTACGCCTATCTAACGTCCGGCATTATCGAGTTCGACGACGTTGTGGTGAAGCAAATCGTTCCTCCGCCCAAAAACCTCGCGCCGAAGAAGCCGCGGCCGTCGAGCGCGTCGGGCGCCACGATCGAGGAGATGAAGGAAGACGATCGGCGGAGCGAGGCGTTGAAGAAGAAGTAACCGATGCCAGCATCTCCGCCAGCAGTTCCGTAGGTCAGGTACTCCCGTACCTGACAATTTTGCTGTCCCAATTTTTCTCTCTATTTCCCCCTCAATCTCACGCATCGCACGATAGAGAGCAGCAAGCCGACCAAGAGCGGCACGGCATAAGCTAGCACGTCGAAAAACACTTGCAATGAAGTTTCCCGCTCTACTTTATACCACGGCGCCACGGCATTTCTGACTGTTGCAATCAGTATCCACAATACTGACGATATTACGCCAAGAATGCCGAGGTTGATGATAAATCGGTATTCGCCTCTCGGGGCGTAAGTGGCCCAGCCAGTGGCTGTAAATAGCAGACTGATGCCAAGGATCGCCATATTGTACCGCGACCAAAAATGCTGTAGGTCGTAACTTCGATCTATGGCAATTGTTTCAAACACAAACCAGCCGACTACCATATAGCAAAGAGCGATAAGCACGGTTGCCGCCGCTCCAACGATGCCGAGCAACACGGCGGCGCGCAGCCCACGAAACAGATTCAGCCTCGGGATGCTGGAAGAAACTTCAGGCGGATCGATAGCGGCTGTTGGCATGTCGCACAACTCCTGAATTACTGCAAGTCAAGTAGGTTATGCTCTAGCTCCGTAGGTCAGGTACCCCCGTACCTGACATCGAACTATTGCGAAACGGGCTTGCCGGGCGGCAGCAGTTTCGGGGGACGGCGAACGACCGGACAGCCCGACTCTCGCTGAATGCGACGCAAATCCTCGCAAATGCGATTCATATTGCTGCCGCATTTTTGGGTATGTTCCATGCGGTAACGCCGAACTTCCTCAACGATGGGATCATTCATCGGACAATCTCCAATAATTCATCGGGCAAACAAAGTTCCGGACATCGATAGCCCGCATTCTCCACAATCTGTCGAACCATCATTCTGGTGAAAGGTACGTCTCGGCTTCTTCGAGCCGTAAAATAGCTGACGACCGTGGTTTCAATGTAAACACTTTCCACCGCACGCGTCCTCCCCCACAAGT
>CAZWNM010000173.1:0-5665 GCA_964635765.1 uncultured Planctomycetaceae bacterium
CCGTTGAAGGTCGCGCAAAGGGTCTTGGCGTGCCGCAGCTTGTTGAACGCAATGAGCCGATTCGCCCACTCGATGATCTCGCGCGTCGAGCGATAATTCACTTCGAGCCGCACGACCTTCGCGTCGGGCCAATCGTTTTTGAATCGCAAAATATGCGCGACCTCGGCGCCGCGCCAGCCGTAGATCGACTGATCGTCGTCGCCGACGACGCACAGATTGCGATGTCCCTCGGCCAACGCCTTCACGATCCGATACTGGCTGCCGTTGGTGTCTTGATATTCATCGACCAGCAGATGATCGAACCGATCGGCCTCGGCCTTGCGCGCTTTGAGAAATTTGGCGAACAGCTCTTCGGTGCAAAGGAGCATGTCGTCGAAATCGACGGCGCCGACGGCCTTCAAAGCGTTTTGATAGCGGCGATAGGCGACCGCGGCCAGATGCTCGCGGTCGGTCTCGGCAATCGCGGCGGCGTCTTCCGGCCGAACGGAGGCGTTTTTCCATCGCCCGATGAGATACAGCAAATCGCCGGGCCGAAGCATGGCGTCGGGCGCCTTCACTTCACGCAGCACGGTGCGGGCGACGCCTTCTTGATCGCCGCGGTCGTAAATGGCGAAATCGGCCGGATAGCCGAGCAGCTTGATATGGCGATGCAAAATGCGCACGCACAGCGAATGGAACGTAGACATTTCCGGCCGCTGCTTCATTTTGTTGCCGAGCATTTTGGCCGTGCGTTCCTGCATTTCGGCCGCCGCCTTGTTGGTGAAGGTGACGGCCAAAATTCGTTCGGGCCGAATGCGGTTGCGAATCAGCTCGGCGATGCGATAGGTGACGACCCGCGTTTTTCCGGTGCCGGCCCCGGCCAAGACCAAGAGCGGTCCGGCGAGCGTGGTGACGGCGTCGTATTGAGCGGGGTTCAAATCCATGACTAGATCGTAAACCGCCGAGGTATTTGCGAAAAGGGGGGATTGACGTGCCGGAGAAAGGAAGGAAACTGTCGTCGGCACGTCGTTGACGTTCGCCGGAGAAAACGTACACTAAACGGATGGAATCCAATTGGTTCAACTTGTTGTCGATTGCCGTCGGCTTGGCGATGGACGCGTTCGCCGTGGCGGTTGCGGCGGGCGTGGCCGTCAAAACCGTCACGCCGCGCCACGTCTTTCGCATCGGATTCCACTTCGGGTTGTTTCAATTCCTCATGCCGATCGTCGGCTGGACCGCCGGCCGGCAATTGGCCGGCTGCATCGGCGCGTACGACCGTTGGCTGGCATTCCTTTTGCTCGGCGGCGTCGGCGGCAAAATGCTCTGGGAATCGTTCGGTCAGAAAGATGAGACCGCGTCCAAAAGCGATCCCACGCGCGGATTCCTGCTCCTGACCCTCTCGGTGGCAGCCATAACCGTAGCACTAGCCGTCGGCGTGAGCATGGCATTCTTAAAAGTTTCCGTGTTGCTGCCGTGCGTGGTGATCGGAGCCATTGCCGCCGCGTTATCGTCGTTCGGCATTCTCTTGGGCGGCAGCGGACGCATCGGCGCCCGTTGGGAACGTTGGGCGGAAGCGGCCGGCGGCATCGTTCTGCTTCTGCTCGGGCTTAAGGTGTTGATTTGACCTCTTTTTCAAATCGATCGACAATCTTTTGGAACGTCGCAACGCTGCCAAAAAACCGTTTGCGATTTGCGGAATTCCTATTGAAGGTCAGAATACAGCCCTTTCAAGCTGTCGTTACTATTGACCTTTGCCTAGCCAATGAACCATATCACAGGAGTAGTTTGGCGTAGGCGAAAAAGGAGCGAAGAATGGTTTGGTCGTGATGTTGGTATTTCTGGGATTCATAAACATTGTCGTGGAAATGGTCAAGGTTGTCGGGAATGAAGTTCGGCAGGTCGTCATATTTCGTGTGCTTCCAGCTTTGTTCGACCGGGTTCAATTTTGGCGAGTACGAAGGAAGCCACTCAAAGGTGAACCAGTCGGGATGGTGTTCCGCGAAGAAGCCCGCCGCCGCTCGATGCACACTATAGCGATCCAAGATTAGGACCACCCGGCGAGCATAATGATGATGCAATTGCCGTAGAAACCAAACAAGGCGCCCGGTTTGCACGTTTTCCCGCAAGAGTTGGAAATAATGCGATAAACACTGGACACAGGCCACGATATAATTGAAACACTGTCTCAGCCAGCCACCTCCCGAACCATCGCCACCACCTGCTGCCGTACCGCCTCGGGCAGGCCGGGCCATGCCGCAATAATGTTCGTCAAGTCGGGGTCAATCGAGGCAGAATCGCCGGACGATGCACTGGATTCCGCACCGCCTGGAAGGGCAACCCCTTGATTTTCCGATGAATCTGGCCCCTGTTCGGCTCCTTTTCGGGGAGGGCCTTCCCAGTGGAAGGGAAAAAACGTATGCTGAATGGTTGAGCGTTTGTTATCGACATACTCCCGAAAAGCGGGCGTTTTTTGTTTCACCGGCTATCTGATCTATTATGCCAGATTCTAACTCGCCGAATCATTGGGATTTATTGGTCTCCGAATTGGGAATTAACCCGCCGCCCAGCGACGACAAGCCGCAACAAGCTCCCGTCGTATCGCACACGCCTCCGCCGAAACCGGCGGCGCGCCCCGCTCGTCCGGCGGCCCCAACGACAAACTGGGATTCGCTCGCCAGCGAATTCGGCTTGACCCCGGAGCCGCCCCCGGCGAAGCCAGCCCCTGCCGCTCCCGCTTTCGAACGAGAGCGGTCGCGAGCTTCGGCATCGAGAACCTCCAGGCCGGCGGAACGAATTTCCACGCCCGTCGAAAAGCCGTTGGCGAGAAACGAACCGGTTTCCACGCCGGTCGAAAATCGCTCTGCCCGAATTGAAAAATCCGCCGACGAGAAGGCTGCGCCAAATAATCCGGAAGACTCGCCCAATTTCTTCGATGAATCGTTCGATTTCGAGGAGCCGTTCGATTTATTGGAATCAAAAGGCACCACGCCGCCGGCGGAGGAATCCGAGGAAGAAGAGGAATCGGCGGAAAAACGTCTGCGAAAACGGTGTCGCCGCGGTCGTTCCGGACGCGGTGATTCCAATCGCGCCGATGCGCGCAAACCGGCGACTTCAGAGAAAGAAGACGGACGAACCGCCGAAACGCCGGAGGATGAGACGGCGGAAGAAAGTTTGGAACCGTCCGCCGATGAGTCGAAGGCCGACGGCGGCGACGAAGCGTCGGAAACCGGCGAGCGACGGCCGCGGCGGCGGCGTTCGCGGCGCGGCCGAAAGAGACGCCCGGAAGGCGAAACGGCGGCCGCTTCCGATGATGCCGATGACCAGCGAGATTCCTCGGCTGAGGACGTTCACGACGAGGACAGGGATGTCGGCGGCGATTTTGACGCTGATGAAGACGCCGGCGTCGCCAACGACGATCAGTCGGCCAGGCCGAGTTTTCGAAGCATTCCCACTTGGGAAGAGGCTGTCGGAATGCTGGTTGCCAAGAATCTTGAATCGCGCGCGAAGCGGCCTGGCAACGGCCCGCAACATGGCCGTGGCGGCCGAGGTTCGCGTGACGGCGGCGGGCGCGGCGGACGAGGACGCGGTCGGCCCGGCGAAAAACGCGGCTCCTGAACAATTCGGCGGCGCGATTTCATTCGTCTGTTTTCGCAGACGCAGAAGCGTTGGCGGTCAGCCCCGTTGAAACAGTGCAATTTCGGAATTTCCAGCGCACTCCTGCGAAAAGGCGAGTGATTTGACGAATCGCGATGTCGTCTCGCCTGAAACGGTAAATCCTGCTTTTCCCTGGCGGCAAAATCCGGCCAACGTCGGCATGGATTGCCTAGTCCATTCGTGCCGCGTTCCCCGGAGACCGAACTCCTCTTGACAACGTAGTAACCAGTGCGTCATCATGGCTGCCCGTTGAGGCATTGTAGCTTTGTTCAAACGATGCGGTTTTTTCAAGGGAGGCTTTTCCATGGTGGGATTTTCTTCGGGCGTCGCGGCGATGTTGGTTTCGGCTGTCTTGGGCGGCGTGGGGCTTCCGTTCGGCGTTCCGCCGACGCCGGACGACCCCGTGATGGGCCGGGTCGCCCCCGAACAATGCCTTTTCTATCTCAGTTGGGCCGGAACCGCTTCGCCCGACCCGAAAAGCCCGAACCAAACCGAACAGTTGCTGGCCGAGCCGGAAGTGCAAAACTTGTTGCAACAACTCGGCAAAGCCCTGGGCGGTTATCTCCCAAAGAGCCTTGCCGAAAGCGATTTGGCGAAAGACGACAAGATCGGGCCTCTATTGTCGGAGGATTTGTCACCGCTCATTCAACACATATCCCTTCATGCCGGAGCCGTGTTTATCACCGCCCCGAAAAATCTTGCGAATCTCCGTTTACTTCAGCAGGCAGAACCGACATTCAAGGCGCCGCCGCCGGCCAAAGACAAAGACGCCAAAGCCACGATGATGCCCAAGGCTGCCAAAGCGAAAAAATTGGAAGGCAAAAACGATTTGACCAGCCTGGAGATATTGGTTGCGGCCGATTGCGAGTTCGGAATGGTATTCGCGATGGAGCACGATGGCGGTGAGTGGAACGAACGTCTGAAAAAGGACGTGGAGAAATACAATCGGAATGTCGGCAAGCGGAACGATGCTCTGAAGATCGTTTCCGACGGCGGCAAGGATTGGCGTTGCCGCCTTTGGAAAGGCGAACGCGACATGCAAGTTACGATTGGATTTCACGGTGATTATCTGATCGTCGCCGCCGGCAAGCGATCGTACGAAGACATCATCGCCCGAATGAAGCAACAGCCGCCGAAATGGTGGTCCGATATTTCCAAGCAATTGCCCATCGACCGGCGATCCGTTACGATCCGCGTCGATACTCGTGCCTTGACGGAATTATATATTACCGTCGCCGACACGAAGCCGAGCGACTCGGAGTTGCAAAACACTCGCACAGCCCTGGATATGCTCGGCCTGTCGAATGTCCGTGCGTGGGTCGAAGTTTGGGGGCTCGACGGGTACGACTACGTAAATAAATCGCTCTTGTTGTGCGATGGCGAGCCGAGCGGGCTGTTGCGGCTGATTTCCGATCGGCCCTTGACTCCGGCAGACTTGTCGCCGATTCCAAGCGACGCGGCTGCGGCGATGGCCTTCCGATTCGACGCGCAGCAAGCAATGGAAATCGTTCTCGCATCGCTCGAAAAACAGGACCCGAAACAGAAGGCCGAAGCACTGAAGCTTATCGAACAATGCGAAAAAGCCTTGGGCCTCGATTTGCAGCACGGGGCGCTCAAGGCGCTCGGCGACACTTGGTGCATCTACAGTTCGCCTGGCGAGGGATACTGGCCGACGGCCGTTGTTTCATTGCGAGATTGGGCCGGAATGAATCTCGCTTACGGTCGGCTCATGGGTCTTGCGAAACAACTGACGCCGGCGTCAAAAAGACCGCGAGATAATTCCGCGCCGTTCAATGCGCAGATCGAACAATTCCGCTTCGCCGACACCGACGTGTATTGCCTCAACGGCGGATATTTTGCTCTATCGTCGTGCCTTACAAAGCGAGAAATGGTTTTCGGCTTTTCGCCGCAAAGCGTAAAAGCATATTTAACCCATGACAAGCGACACCGATCGATTTCCAGCCAACCGACGGTTGCCCACTTATTCGCCAAAGGCAACGCCCCCACGGCTTTCGCCTATGTTGATTGTTCG
>CAZWNM010000174.1:0-5652 GCA_964635765.1 uncultured Planctomycetaceae bacterium
GACACCTTGAAATCCATGTCGCCGAAGTGGTCTTCGTCGCCGATGATGTCGGTCAGCAACACATACTTGTCGCCTTCCTTCACCAAGCCGATGGAAATGCCGGCCACGGGATTGCTGATCGGCACGCCGGCCGCCATGAGTCCCAACGTGGCTCCGCAGACCGACGCCATCGAACTCGATCCGTTCGATTCCAAGATGTCGGAAATAATGCGGATCGTGTAGGGGAACGTATCGCCGTCGGGCAAGACCGGCTTCACGCTTCGCTCGGCCAACGCCCCGTGGCCGATCTCGCGGCGGCCCGGCCCGCGAATCGGACGGCACTCGCCCACCGAGAACGACGGGAAATAATAGTGCAGCATGAACTTCTGCGAATACTCTTCGACCAGCCCATCGACGCGCTGCTCGTCGCGGCCGGTGCCGAGGGTAACGGTGACCAGCGCCTGCGTCTCGCCGCGTTGGAACAACGCCGAGCCGTGAACGCGCGGCAACAGATCGACCGCGCAACTGATCGGCCGCAAGGTCGTGGAGTTGCGGCCGTCGGGCCGAACGCCGGAAAGAATCTGATCGCGGACCACGCGGGTTTCCAACGCTTCCCAGGCAACGGCGAACGCATCGGCCGAAACCGCGCCGTCGGCCTTCGGATCGGGAATCGTCGCCTCGATCGCCTGCTTCTTCAGCGTGCTGCAAGCCTCGGCACGGTCCAGCTTGCCGACGGTTTGCTTTGCCGCGCGGAAGGCGTCGTAATACTTCGCCTTCAAAGCGTCAAAAAGTCCGTCCGACGGCGCCGCTTCGTATTGCTTCTTCACCGTGCCGACCTTTTCGGCCAGCTCTTCTTGCATCGCGCAAATCTCGCGGATGTATTCGTGGGCCTTCGCAATCGCGTCGGCCATTTGGTCTTCGGGTATTTCGCGGGCAAAGCCCTCGATCATCAAGATCGACTTTTTGCTGCCGGAAACGATCAAGTCCAACTCGCTCTCTTCCAACTGGTCGTGCGTCGGGAACGGCACGAGCGCGCCGCCGATCAGGGCGAGCCGCACCGAACCGATCGGGCCTTGAAACGGCAGCGGCGAAATGCGCAGCGACGCCGACGCCCCGTTCATCGCCAACACGTCGCCGTCGTTCTGACGGTCGCTGGCCAGCACGAACGACTGGATTTGCACTTCGTCGCGGAACCCTTCGGGCCACAGCGGACGAATGGGCCGATCCATCAGCCGCGCGGTGAGGGTTTCCTTGGTGGTCGGACGACCCTCTCGCTTGAGGAATCCGCCGGGAAACTTGCCGGCGGCCGCCACACGCTCGCGGTAATCGCAGGTGAGCGGGAAGAAATCGCCTGGGCGAGGCCCGCCCGAGGCCACGGCGGCCAATACGACGGTTTCGCCGTACTGGACTAAACAACTACCGGCCGCTTGCTTTGCCAATTCGCCGGTTTCAATGGAAAGAATGGACGCTCCAATCTGACGCTCAACACGTACTTTCAATGTTTTTTCCTACCTTCGTCTCAATGAGTTGCAGCGGCAGCGATGCGGGAATGGCATGGCGTGAAAGCGGACCGATGCGCGAACGAGCGGCAATTTCGGGAAACAACGCCCAAAAACGCGCCGCCGGCGCGAAACTCGCGGTTCCTTGCGAACCGGCCGTCGCAACGTGAGAGAACCGTCTCGAACGCTTTTACGATATCCAACGGCTTTCGACCCAAGACATCTTGCAGCCGAATTGCCCGAAGATATTGCTAAGCTACTTTCGGATATCGAGACGATGAATGATGTCGAGGTAACGCTGCGGATCGACCTTCTTGAGGTAATCCAAGAGCCGCCGTCGGCGGCTTACCAGCATCAGCAAGCCTCGCCGGCAGGCGAAATCTCGCTTGTGACCTTGCAAATGGCCGGTCAATCCGTTGATCCGCGTCGTCAAAATGGCAACTTGAATCTCCGGCGAGCCAGTATCATTGGCGCCCCGCTGGTATTCACCGATCAACCCTGTTTTACACTCTTTAGTAATCATCTGGTTACCGCGACTGCTCCACCTTGTTCGGCTCGGGATGCTTCCACGAGAAGCAAATTCCTCCCACCGTATTGGTACTACAACTCTGCCTACAAAATGTTTCGTCAACTAACTACTAAGCCCCTCAGTGTACCAAACCGCCGATGGATTGCAACCGTAGAAACGGCCGTTCGTGAAAAAACCGCGGAAAATCGGCCAATGGGGGTGGTGTTGCCCGCTTTGGGGCAGTTGAAACGGGATTTTCGGCGAAAATCGCCGGCAGAACATGACTGAAAACATCAACGTAACGTATTGCACGACAAAAGGTTGCGGCGTTACGAAACTTTTAACCCCCCGTCCCAAGCCTTCAGCCCCCCTTATGGCATTGCCGCCGGCGGCTGCCGATACGGTTTGCGGGCCTCGTACAAGGCGATTTGCGATCGCAGGGCGTCGGCCGAGTGCGATAAACGCCCCTCCTGGGCCAATTTCAACGCGGTCTTCGCGGTCGCAATGGCCTCTGGAAAGCGGCCGGCCTCGGCGTACGCGGCAGCCAGCGTGCCGAGCACGTCGGATCGTTTCCCGCCGGTAAGTCGATTGAGCCGCTGGCCGATTTCAACGGCCTCGCCGCCGTTGCGCAGCGACGCATCGTCGGCGGTGGCAAGCAGCCACGCCAAATTACGCTGCGAGTCCACATCGCCGGGCGCAAGCCGCACGGCTTCGCGATACTGTTTTATTGCCTCGGCGGGATGGCCGGCGGCCGTGAGGGCATCGGCCAAACCGCGTTGCATATCCGCCCCCTCGGGGTCGAGCTTGATCGCTTGGCGATATTGTTCGACGGCCTCGTCGAATCGACCCAATCGCAGGAGCGTCGCGCCGAAATTGCTGTGAAACGGCGCCGCGTCAGGGTCGAGATGCAGTGCCTCTTGATAGCATTTCACGGCCTCGTCGAGCCGCCCTTGCTGCGACAAAATATTGCCGAGGTTGCAATGGGCGCCGGCGAAGTCCGGCTTGGTTTTGATGGCGCGGCGGCAGTAGGTCTCGGCCTCGGCCAGCCTGTTTTGCTTAGCCAGCCAGCCGGCCATATTGTTGTTGGCGTTCGGGTGATTGGGATCGGCGGCCAACGCGCGGCGAAGATAAGCGGCTGCCTCCTCGACGTTGCCGGCGTTGGACGCCATGAGGCCGAGGTTGGCGTTGGCATCGACATCGTCGGGATCGATTTTGAGGTTTTCCTCGAAACGCTTCCTCGCTCGGTCGTTTTCGCCGCGGTCCATGTAAATGGCACCGAGATTATTGCCGGCGATGCGATGCCCCGGCACACACTGGATCGCGTGCGTCCAGAGCGATTCCCGATCGCGCCACACGCCGACTTGGTCATACGCGCGCGCCATGAGAATCGCCACTGCCGCGACGGCCGCCGCGACGCACGGCCAAAGCAGCCGCGGACGCCATCGGCACAGATCGGCCAGGCCCCAGGCCGCGATGATCGACAATCCGATTTGCGGCAGATAGGTGTAGCGGTCGGCCATGCATTGGGCGCCGACTTGGATGATGCCGATCGCCGGCGTCAACATGCCCAGATACCAAAACCAGCCGACCAACGCATACGGCGCGCGGCGGCGAAGCAGCACGACGATTCCGCTGAGCGCCGCCAAAACGGCCGTCGCCGCAATCACTTGCCCGATCGGCCACGGAACCTTCGGATACGGATACAGTATTATCAAATTCGTCGGCCAAAGCATTTTCGCCATGTAAGCGACATACGTGATGGCGGCGTTTTCGAGTCGGTAGACGATCCAAAGGCGTTCCATCGACGTGATGGAGTCGGTTTGCGCCCAAACCGTCACCACACAAGACGCCGCTGCGAGGACGAACAGCGGGAGTTTTTCGAGGAGGAGATGAGACAGACTTGGAGACTTGGAGACTTGGAGACTGGGAGACGTAGCACCAACCACGGACCGCTGTTTCTCGCCTCCTAGTCTCCCAGTCTCCCGTTCTCCAAGTCTATTTCTTCCCAGCGGCCAATAGTCCAACAGCAGCAACACAAACGGCAGCGTCACCGCCATCGGCTTCGACATCAAGCTGAAGGCAAAGAAGACCACGGTGGCGCAGTACCAAACCGCGCGGCGGCGCTGGGCCCGCGCATAGCGGATATAGACGGCCAGCGTTGCCATGAAAAACAAGCCGCAGAGGATGTCTTTGCGTTCGGCCGCCCAGGCGACCGATTCCACGCGCAAGGGATGAATGGCGAACAGCGTTGCCGCGAAAAGGCTCGGCCAGAACCGATCGGTTGCGCGGCGAAGGACCGAAAAGAGCAGAATCGCCGTTGCGGCGTGCAGCAGCATGTTCGTCAGATGATAGCCGCCGGCGTTCGGGCCGAAAATTTGGGCGTCGAGCATCAGCGAGAGCCACGTGATCGGGTGCCAGTTGGCGGAGTGTCGTTGCGTAAACGCCCAAACGACGCCGCGACCGGTCAAGCCCTGCAAGACCTCCGAATTCGTCCGCACATAGTCGTCGTCATCGTAGCCGACAAAGTCATTGTAAATCGTTTGGCTGAATACCACTTGCACGGCGACGAGCAGAAAGAGGCACGCGGCCAACGTGCGGAAGCGGTTCCACATCGGTAGTTGGTCCGTCGGGCCGTTGCGAGCGACGGTGGGGCGAGGAATTGGCGTCATTCCCCCACTTTAGTATGATTTTGCTTTCCCGGCAACAGAGCCGGCGAAAAACCCAGGACCGAATTTCACCGGGTGCGGTGCCCTGCTATTGACTTTCCGGTATAATAAATAGCCCCAAGCGACAAGCATCATTCGACTCAACGGCTTTTCACGCAAAGGAGAGAAGGATGGCTGCGAATTCGGCGTCGTCGCGGCGGCATTTTTTGGTCGCGGGAGCGGCTGCGGGAACCGGGATTCTTTCGGGCATGTCTGCCGGCATAGCCCAAGCGGATGAAATCCCGAAGGCCACGGCATCGAAGGGCGAGTCGCCAACCGCGGAAGACATTTCGCCGGCCGAAGACCTGATGCGAGAGCATGGCGTCTTGAACCGCATCCTGCTCATCTACGAAGAGTCCTGTCGGCGACTGGATGGAAACAAAGACCTCGAACCAGCCGTGGTGGCCGGTGCAGCCAAGATAATCCGCACTTTTATCGAGGGCTATCACGAGAAGCTGGAAGAAGACCGCCTCTTCCCACGCTTCGAGAAGGCGGGCAAACTCGTCCTTCTCGTGAAGACGCTTCGCGAGCAACACGCGGCAGGTCGCGTGTTGACCGATCGCATCGTGCAACTGGCAACTCCAGCGGCCGCCAAGGATGCGGAAGCCAGTCGAAATCTCGGCGCGTCGCTGCGGCAATTTGTTCGCATGTATCGTCCGCACGAAGCCCGAGAAGATACGGTGCTGTTTCCGGCGATTCGGAGCCTGATGACTCCCAAGCAATATGACGAGCTTGGCGATCAATTCGAGGACAAGGAACACCAGTTGTTCGGCGATCACGGTTTCGAGGATATCGTGGAGCAAGTTGCCGGTATGGAGAAAACACTTGGGATTTACGATCTTTCGCAATTCACCCCCAAACTATGAGAGGATGTCCCTATGAGAACGCCGGCATTTCTCTTTGCCAGTCGGGCACCGGCGGCAACGATCCTCATTCGGTTGATGGTCGGAGCCGTCTTTCT
>CAZWNM010000175.1:0-5626 GCA_964635765.1 uncultured Planctomycetaceae bacterium
GGCGGTTCGATCGTCAACATCGGCAACGTCACGGCGCACCTGCGTCTGTCGAAGGTGTTCGCCTACGGCGCGTCGAAAGCCGGTGTGTTGAATCTGACGCGGAACATCGCCCAAGAGTTCGGCGCGCAGGGCGTTCGGGCGAACGTCATTTGCCCCGGTTTCATTCTGGCCGAGCAGAATCGGCAGATTTTGGACCAGGAACGGATCGACAACATCCTGCGTCATACGCCGATGGGCAGGCTCGGCGAGCCGGAAGAGTTAATCGGCGCGATGTTGTTGCTGGTTTCGCCCAACGCCGGCCAGTTCATCACCGGCACGCACGTGAACGTCGACGGCGGCTTCACCGGCGCGTGGTTTTAGCGGAGATGGAATGGGGTGGGCATCATGCCCGCCGCAGGCGTGAGCATGGCACTCATTTTTACTATTTCACTCGAACGCTTGTGTATTTACGCTTTTTCGAGCATAATAGAGAATGTCCGGTGTCAACTCGTCGCCCGCCCTGAGCCGATGCTTTCATGGCAGCCGAAATCCCCATTGATGTATTTTTCGATCTCCTCCAACAAAGCGGTCTGGCGTCGGACGCCCAGATACTCGCGCTGAAGGCGGAATTCAGCGAGGAGGGGAAAAAACCGGAAAATTCCCGCATGCTGGCCGAGGAACTGGTCCATCGCGGGCTCCTGACAGAGTGGCAGGCCGACATGCTCCTGCAGGGGAAGCATCGCGGCTTTCAACTCGGTCCGCATCGCATTTTGCGGCCGTTGGGCCAAGGCGGCATGAGCAAGGTGTTCTTGGCCGAGCACGAAATGATGCATCGCCGTTGCGCGATCAAGGTGCTGCCGAGCAAATATCAAGAAGACCCCGATTTGCTCAAGCGATTTCAACACGAGGCGTGCGCCATCGCCGCGCTCGATCATCCGCACATCGTTCGGGCGTACGATTTCAACAAGGACGTCCGCTACGGCAAGGAAATTCATTATTTGGTGATGGAATACGTCGAGGGGCAAGACCTTCGGCGGATGGTCGAGTCGCAAGGGCCGCTGGATTATCGCCAAGCGGCGGATTTCATGGCCCAAGCCGCCGAGGGGCTTGCCCACGCCCACAAGTCCGGCTTCGTCCATCGCGACGTGAAACCGGCGAATCTGCTGGTCGACCCGAACGGCGTGTTGAAGATTCTCGACTTGGGCTTGGCCCGATCCACCTTCGAGGGCGAACGCGCCTGGGAATCGCCGGAGGAAGGGCAGTCGGCCGTCGGCACTGCCGATTATGTGGCGCCGGAACAAGTGATGGACAGCCGAAGCGTCGACGGACGGGCCGACATCTATAGCCTTGGCCACACGTTTTATTATCTGCTGACCGGCCGCCGGCCGTTTCCGAAATCGACGTTGGTGGAATTGTTGATGGCGCATCGGGTGGAAAAACCGGAGCCGATCATGAATTTTCGGCCCGACGTTCCGTTGGAATTGGTGGCCATCATCGATCGGATGACTGCCAAGTCGCCGGCCATGCGATTCCAAACGGCCGAGGAGGCAGCCGAGTCGCTTCGGTCGTGGCTGCGCGAATCGGACAGCGAACAATACTCTCGCATCTCCTCGCTGATGGCCACCGCCAGACGCGCGAAACAAGCATCCTCCGAAAAATCGGAAGCGGACGCCAAGGCCGAAGCGGACTTGGTTTTGCTCGATACGGTCCTTGACGGCCCGGACGAAACCGGCGATACAGCAAAGCTCAGCGGCTCGAAAAAGCTTGGCAGCTCGGCAAAGCTCGGCGGCTCGAAAAAGCTTGGCAGCTCGGCAAAGCTCGGCAACTCCGGGAAATCAGGCAGTTCCATCGACATCGGCGCTCTCGGAAAATCGGGCAGTTCCATCAAACGCGGTGGGGCGACAAAGGGCGATTTGTCGAACGTTTGGAAAGAAAAGGAAGCCGACACGCCGGCAACGAGCGGCGCCGCAAGAACGGTGCGGCCAAGTCCGAGCGAGAGCGGCAAAATGGCGGCCTTGCCCAGGGCAAAATCCGATTTGCTACTAGACCTTCTTCCCGATCAAGCGCAAGCCTTGCCGACCGTCCCTCTGCACGTCGCGTATCCAAGCAACGAAAGTTCGCTGTTGACATCGCCTTGGCTTTGGGGCGGTTTGGCGGCAATCGTCAGCATCGGGGCGCTGCTGGCGGCGATTTTCGCCTTTTCATCGTCAGAAAAGCCTTTGGAGAGACTGCCCGCGCCCGTCGTACAAAAACCGCCGGAAACCTTCGCGGTCAATCCGACGGTTCCGTCGCTTTCGCCGACGGTGAGCCAAGCGCCCGCCAAAAAAGAGCCTCCGAACCCCGACAAACCGGCTGTCACGCCGCAGCCGCAACCGAAACCCCAACTGAAACCAGAACCGCAACCGAGCATTCCGCCAAAGCCGCCGGCGGTTCCTTCGCCGCCGCCAAAACAGGCAGAGCCAAAACCGACTATCCCAAAAGTTGACCCGGAAAAATTGCTTGCCGACCTCACCAAGTTGTCCTTCGATTTTCAATCATCGGATGCGAATCTCAACAGCCCGTTCAATCTGACGATTGCACGGCAAGCGTTGGAGGAGGTGAAGGGAGCCGAATTGACTCCGACGTCCGCCGAAAAAACTTCAAACATCATGCATATCCAAGTAGTCGTCAACGCGGAGACGAGTTCGGTGGTGTTGTCGGCGCAGATGGTCTGCCAATCGCCCGGCGGCGCGGTGACCGTTTGGGAGCAAAGCAAGCCGATCGCATCGTTCGCCCGCGTTAAGAATCAGGACTTGGTATTAACGCAAGTGCGGCAAGGGGCCGCCAAATTCTTCGCAGCGTTTCGCGTCCAGGTGCAACTCGCCAAAGCGAAGAGCAAGGCGGAGTAACCGGAGAAAAAGGCGGATGCCAAAACGTGGGCCCGAGTTCGAGCCCGCGTTTCATGCCGGCGGTCGATTGCCGCGTCTTCTCCTTTCTGGAAAAAATCGGGGTAAAAATTGCAAACGACCCCTTGACTGCCTCCTAACTGTTGTATATGATGTACCACAGTTGCCACGCGAGAGAATCATGTATTTATACCTCGACTACCGAAGCGGAGAGCCGATTTATCGCCAAATCGTCGAGGCGGTCAAGTACAAGGTCGCCTCGGGCCAGTTGGCCGACGACGAGCGGCTGCCCAGTATTCGCGCCATGGCCGAAGAACTCAAAATCAACACTCGGACCGTAGTGAAGGCCTACGAAGAGCTTCAACACGCCGGCCTGGTCGTCATGCGGCACGGCCAAGGCGTGTTTGTCGCCGCCAATCACGGCGGCGCCTCGGAATCGGTCCGCCGCAAGGCGATCGGCCAAATGGCCCGGCGCATGCTGGCCGAAGCGTTTCGCTTGGGGGCCGACAAGGACGAGGTTCTAAAAATCATCCAATCAGAAGCCGACAAGATGGGATCGGAACCATGAACGATCATGCGGTGCGCACAGTCGAGCTACGGCGTGACTTCGGCTCCGTGAGGGCCGTCGATTGTCTTACGTTGGAGATTCCCAAGGGTTCGATCTTGCTGTTGCTCGGTTCCAACGGGGCCGGCAAGACGACGCTCCTGCGAATCCTGATGGGCCTGATTCAGCCCACGGCCGGCGAAGCTTTTATTTTGGGATCGCCCGCGTGGCCTCAACCGGCCGACGCGATTGCGGCCGTCGGCTATGTCGGCGACCGATGCGAGCCGCCCAATTGGGCGACGTTGGCCCTTTTGGAAGACGTTCAGGCCGGCGCGGCGGCGGCCTTCGATCGAGCCTATTTCCGTGAACTTTACCGGCGGCGGGAGCTTCCGTCCAACCGGCCTTACGGCGCCTTGAGCAAGGGCCAGCGGCGGTGGACGTTGGTGAGTCTCGCTCTGGCGTGCCGGCCGCGATTGATTTTGCTCGATGAACCGGCCGACGGCCTCGACCCCTCGGCGCGCCGCGCCCTTTACGACGCCTTGCGCGATCATGTCAACCAATATGAGACCACGGCCGTCGTCACCACGCACGTCATCGCCGATGTCGAGCGAATCGGCGACGACGTGGCCATCATCGACCGCGGCCGACTCCTTCTGCACGCGCCGTTGGAAGATCTGCGAGAGCAAATCCGCCAGGTCGAAATGTCCGGCGGCGAATCGCTGCCCTATCTCGGCGACGGCATCGCGATTCTCGGGCATTTTCAACGCGACGCCACCGCCGTTTTTTGGATTCAACAAGACGGCCTAAGCGACGAGGAACTCGGCCGCCGCCTTGGGCCACGCGCGACGATCCATCACGTGGACTTGGAAACATTATATCTGGCCGTTACGGAACATCGTGCCGCCGTGGAAACGGATTCGGAAAATGAGGTGAAGCCATGAGCGTTCAACGAGGACTATTGCGGATTCTTTGGCGGCAGGCCATGCCGGCGACATGCATCGGAATGCTGGGGCTAATCGCCTACGTGTTGTTTTGGCCCGACGTCATGACGGCATCCGACCGTTGGCCGTCGCTGCTGGTCGGCGTGCAATGTCTGCTGCTCGTCGGTTCCTTGGGGCGATTTACTTCGCCGGCGTTTTCGTTCCTCTATTCGCGCGGCTATTCCCGCGATACGCTTTGGAACCACACGATGCTGGCCAGCTTGTTGTCGGTGCTTGTCGCTTGGCTGCCGGCGACGTTGATCGTGTGGTCGGGCCTGCGCAGCGCGGTGCATGACCATCTCTTTCAAAGCCCCAACTTCCCCATCATGGCCCCGTGCGAGATTTGGGTGCCGCTCGTGTGGCTTGGAATATTCGTGCTGTTGACGCCTGCTTTCCATTACGCCTGGATTCGCCGCGCGCAGCCGACCAAGGGCGGATTCGGCGGATTTGTCCTATCCTTCGGCATCGTCGTGGCCCTGCTGATGAGCTTCAACATCGCCTTCTATTTCTATTTCTGGTGGCTTGCATGGCTCGCGGGCGTTTTATTCGTGTTGGCGGTCGTTTTTCTCGTCCTCGGCGGGCGAGCGTTGCATCGTTCGATGGAGGTGCGAGCATGACTATAATCGAATTGCTGCTGATTGTTTGTGTTTCGATTACGGCAATGATTTTGCTTGCCTATCGCAAGGGTTGGCTCTTCCCAGATTTGCGGTTTCTGCCCGCATCCGCTCCGCCGCCAAGTCGCGTTGCGCGAATCGTCGAGGCCGCCGTTCTCGGCATATCTGGATGCATCATTGTCCTTGCGACAGCTCCAAGATCGCAATCCACGGGCTGTTACGGGAACCTGAGTGAATTTGTTCCCAAATATGCGACATTGCACATTATCTTGTTCGTAGGCGCGTTGGCGGGCGTGGGCCTTGCCGCCCTCGTCGCTCTTTGGGGACGAACGAAAGCCAGCGCCATCATCCTGGGCGCCATTGCCCTTGTGATGGCGGGCGAGTCCGTTCACCGGCTGTTCAATCCGCTCCCCATTCATTTCAACGAAGCCATTGTCGTGGCGTGCGTGGGTCTGGCCGTGAATATTGTCAGCGCGCTGCTTCTTAAGGACCACCCTCACCACGAAGATCACCATGGCCACGGTCACCACCACGACTTGAACCTGAAGGCGGCCTATGTTCATGTGCTTGCCGACGCGGTGACGTCGGTCCTCGCGATCTGCGCCCTGACCGGAGGTAAGTTCC
>CAZWNM010000176.1:0-3994 GCA_964635765.1 uncultured Planctomycetaceae bacterium
AAGCGATGGAGAGCGTATTGGAGTTGCCGCGCTCGGTCGGCCATTTCGTCCGCGTGCCGAAGCAGGACGAAATGCCGCTAGGGCCGCTGGCCACAACGCGACTCGATGCCCAACTACTGCAACTCGGCATTGCGACGCCGGAAGAGCTTTCGCCGCACGCCCGCAATGACGACCAAGACGACCTCGAGCGTCGCCGATTGGACGATGGCGAGCGGGTTTGGGTGCTGACGCTTGCCGAAAAGCTCCGGCGATTGTTCGATTACGATTTCGCCGGCGTGCATGACTTGCGTACCTCGCCGGTTTGGGCGGCGGGCGAGTTGCTCGAATTCGGCGGCGATTTCAACAAATATGTGACGAGCAAAAGTCTCCAAAAACAGGAGGGCGTGGTTTTCCGTCATGCGTTGCGGCTGATTTTGTTGGTCGGCGAGTTCGTGCAGCTTTGCCCGCCCGATACGACCGAAGAGGAGTGGCACGGCGAATTGACCGACATTGCCGCGCGGCTGACCGAAACTTGCCGCCGGGTCGATCCCGAAAGCACCGACAAGGCGTTGGAAGAGGCGGAGCAGGAGACGGAGTAGAAGGTTCTTGTCGCCCTTATCTCGTGTTTTTTCTCTAGCCCAGGCGTTTACGCCTGCGGAAACGGAGCCAAAATATCATTTTCTTTTTCCATCCAGCGTCCTGCAGGGGGCGAAATTTCCCTGGCAAACCGATCATCGCCCCCTAAAGGAGGCTAAATGAAAAAGGGAATATCAAAACCGGTACTCGTTCCGCAGGCGTAACCGCCATGCCGGCGGAGAGTCGCGAAGACGGGGTACGTTAGTCCCAAACGATCTGCTTGAACTCAAGCAAGTTCATCAGGCCATGAATGGGATGTGGAAGCTTGGGAATGCAAGCTACCCGGTGGTCTGAGCATTGTGCGATGACTGTGTGGACATATCGCTGCTCTTCATCGCGTTTCAGCGAGCAAAAAGAGCACTCGTTGGGCGGTGTGACCATATTGATCGCAATCTGTCGGCAGGCGATTTTGAACTCGCGGAGAGCCGCTAGAAGTCGGCTCATTTCAACGACGCCCATAATTTCGGGAATGGTGACGACAATGATCTCGGTTTCGGAGGGATCGAGAAGTTTTTGCCGCAGCTTTCTCACCTGATTGGAATACTTCATCACCATGCCGGCGGCAGAGCCGAGACTGACCAGCCCCTGATACTTTAGAATCACTTTCATTGCGGCGTTCAACCAATCGTCGGCAATTTTGGGCATATCGAGAAAGCGGAGGAGGTGGCCAGTCGGTGCAGTATCGAGCACGAAGATGTCGAATGCGCCGCCCTCCATCAACTCCATGACTTCGATCAGTGCCATGACCTCATCGATGCCCGGCGGACTAAGATCGAGAAGACGTTCCATCACATCCTGCTCGAACTTCACATTCATCTCGCTGCCGCTCAGAAAAGAATTGAAGATATCGTCAATCGACTCGCGATACCGACGCTTGAAATCGACCAACATCGCCGGTGCATCGATCTCCTGGGCCGAGAGATTGGCGATTCCTTCAATTGCGGTTATTTTTGTTCCTATCCGCCGGCCAAAGCTATCCGACAACGAGTGAGCCGGATCGGTGGAAAAAATCAAAACGTTCTTTTTCGGATATCGAGCGGCAAGTTCGAGGGCCGTGGCGGCGGCAATCGTACTTTTTCCGACCCCGCCCTTCCCGCCGATCAAAACGAGATGGGCCGTCGGAAGCAAAAGCGGTAAATTGGACGGCGGAACTTCCAACGCGACCGCGGGCAACGGCTTGACGCGATCCTCGACAACAACCTGTTGCGTGTCGCCGATAAAAAAGCGAGCGAATCGTCGCAGCGGCTCCAGCCCTCGGACTTCGCAGGGAAGTTGGGGAAGTTTTACAATGTGGAGATCGGAAAACACGCGTTCGATTTTTTCCAGCGACGCGGCTTGCTCGTCACGCCGTTCCTCGCAGAAAGGACAGTAGACATTTTGCGAGACAACATGGTTGACGAGCAAATTGCAGATGGGAATGCGATATTTTTTGAGCGAGACCGCCAAACGCTCGGACTCGGCCACCGCCATTTCCTCGGGAATGGTCACCATCACGAAGCCTGTGGCATCCGCGTCTTGGAAGAGCCGTTCGGCTTGCTTGGCGTCACTGGCCATCGTTTCGAGCCATTGGTCGCATTCGTCGGGCTGATAACGTTTGCGAGAAAACGTCTCGGCCATCAATCGGTGTTTCTGCATCATCAGGTCCATGATGCCGACCCACTCTTGCAACAACTTAGGCAGTTCGAGAAGACGGATGGTATGCCCAGTGGGGGCGGTGTCCATGATGACGACGTTATATTGCCGTGTTTTGACTAGTTCCATCAGTTCGAGAACAGCCATGAACTCATCCATGCCTGGCAAAGAGAGTTCGAGGAAGCTGCGAATATCGTCTTTGTCAAAGTAAGCGCCCCGGTCGGCGATCTTGGCCAGAATCGAACTGTTTTTGAGCTTGAACTCGGTCAGCAGGCGTTCGGCATTGGCCTCGCGGGCGAAAAGATTACCGACTCCCTGGACGGAAACGGTCCGATCGCCGACCGTTTGGTCGAGGCTATCGCCCAGGGAGTGCGCGGGATCAGTCGAGACGAGGAGTATTTTCCGATTTCGATTCTGTTCGGCGAGATACAAAGCGCAAGCGACGGCTGAAGTGGTTTTACCCACGCCTCCTTTTCCTCCAAAGAGGATAAATCGCCGGTCGTTTTCCAGGAAACTGGGCCGCATATTCGTTCTATTTCAACCTCGGACAATCGCTTATCTCATCCGCATGGTGAAATGTACGTCATGGGCGAGATGGGCAACGACAGCAAGATTTCTGGGCGAAAAAGTAGAACATGTCGCCAAATGCGACATTTGGACACAACGAGACGGATGAGTTATACTTGTAGCGACAATGAGACGCCTAATTCACATCCCGATTATTCACAACGCCGCCGATCTGGGGTCGCTATCCAGGTTCGTGCGGGCACACTACGCCAAAATTTGCGGCGAGACAAGTTGGAATCAACGCGAGGATATTGTCAAAGCATTGTGGACCGACATCCAATCGCACCTCGATGCGCTGCATCTCGACGCTCCAAAAACTCGAATTTATCAAGACGGATTGCCAATTTGCGGATTCGAGGAAAGAATCGTCCGTGAACTTGCCAAGGGCGGAAGCCGCAATCATCAATTGATTCTCAAGTGGATGGACCACGGCGCTATTCTCATGGGCACGGAAAATTCCCAACTGCTCATCGAGGAATATGAACTGCAAAAGCGGCTGCTTACGCAAGAGGCGAACAAGGGCGCAACGTCCGAGGAACAGAGGAAGCACATGGAACGCCTGCTTCAATCGCGGGATGCGTTTATCGCGGAGCGAATCAACGCAACGCTGCAAGAGGGCGAAACCGGCTTGCTGTTTCTGGGCGCTTTGCATCGGCTCGATGTGATAAAGTCAACCGAGATAAGCGTCGAGACACCAGGCGACAGCCTACACAAAGCTGTACGGCGGCCACGGTCCTAAGACTATACATCGCTCTTCCAATTCCTTGCGGACGTTCTCCACATGGTTCATAAAAGCCGTCACGCAATCCCGTTCGACAAGAAACGCCAGCCGGATCGGATGTGAAGACGATGACGGCAGCTTATGCCACTGCCGATAGCAGCCCTGAAGCCGCTCCACGAATTGTTGCGAGATCGAGTTCTCACGTTCTACGTTCGCGTCGGTTTGTTGATAGTGCATTCGCCGCCGTTCGATATACGCCAGCGGCGATTGTGTTTGCAAATGGCCGCCATTTGCCGTTTTTGGCGGGTTTGGCGGCGAAATCCGCAACCCCATTTCACAAGCACGGTCGAGGCGACTGATGTGGTCGAGCAGTTCCTCGCGACGATTTTGCAGCAAATCGCTGATTTCACTTTCGTTTTGCAACGCAATCCCAAATCGCATCGGCAACACGCATATTCG
>CAZWNM010000176.1:4004-5624 GCA_964635765.1 uncultured Planctomycetaceae bacterium
GGTGAATCGCATTCAATGCAGTGGCATGAAGCATCGGCTGAATCGCGTCGTGCGGCGCGTCGATGTACGCGCATGCCAACTCTCCGTCAAGAAACCAACGCATGTTAACAGAACCGGCGGCCTGTTGCGGCACGTTCGGCACTTCTCGACTGCGGCTAATGCCCAGCGGATACAGCGGCATGGCAACCTCCACTTACAATTCCAGATTCGGACAGAAATGATACGGAGGCCAAGGCCCACTTATTTCCAACAACAAACCGTTGTTATGAACGTTCTGGTCAATAGTCTGGGTGGTCTCCAACCAAGCGGCTTGTTCCGACGCTGACAACAGGAATGCCGCGTTGAAAACCATTTCCTCGCTTCGCCCCGTCAAGTCGCTCGACAAATTGCGGATGCGACAGCAATTCTCGGCCTTGCCGGCCAAACACTGTTCGACCGTTCGCACCGTTTGATACACGCCGGCGCGTTGTTCCCGGCGGCTGTCGATCTCGGCCCGTTTTTTGGCCAGATAGGCGGCGCCGCCTGATTGCGGCCGAGAAAAATGCGGGGCGGCCGGACCGTCGTGTCTCGGTGCCGATTCCAATCGACGGTTCTGTAAATAGAGCTTGACTCCCCACTCCTGACGATCGCCAAGCTGGTCCAAAAACTCCGCCGCGACCGCTCGGCAACGCACCAATGTCGCCCGCAATGAATCCAGCGAACAAAACAACGTCCCGAGCCGCAACGGCAGCACGGGAGAACTGCGGGCCGATAAACTGATGACCTCGTTGTGCCGGGCCGCAACTTTCCCCAGCCATTGGATGTCCTCGGCCGTCTTGCCTTGCAGTCTGTCGGGCGAGAATTCCGCCAAATCAACGCGGCTGGCCACCGCGGCGATCGGACCATCCTCGATCAGCTCGACGCAAAATTGCGGATCGACTCCGGGGCCGATTTCTTGCGCCAGGCATTGCGGTTTTGCAAAAGCATATTGGCAATAATAGACGTCACTCATGTTCGACTCTCGCCGTTCGCAATGAAATGTCATGGATCGCGGCTTGCAAGTGCCGCCGTTCGACTTGCACTCCGGCGGCGTCCGGCTTCTCGGGCGAAGCTTCGATCCGCGAGGCCAAGACGGCCATCATCGCGACGTGGCACACGCTTTCGATCTCGGCGCCGCTAAAGCCTTCGGTTTGTTCAGCCAGCCACCGGGCCGTGATGTCCGCCGTCAACGGGCGATCGCGCAAATGAACTTGGAAAATCTTCTCCCGAGCGGCCGCGTCGGGCAAGGGAAGTTCGATTTGGATGTCAAATCGGCCGGGCCGCAGCAACGCCGGGTCCAAAAGATCGCGGCGATTCGTCGCCGCCAACACCAAAACTCCCTTGAGTTCCTCGATGCCGTCCAATTCCGTCAGCAATTGACTGAGCACGCGGCCGCCCACGCCCGCGTCTTGGTGTCCGCCGCTGGCGCGCGTCGATGCCATCGCATCGATCTCGTCGAAAAAGACGATGCACGGCGCTGCCTGCCGGGCTTTATGAAAAACCTCGCGAACTCCGCGTTCTGACTCGCCGACGTACATCGACATCAGTTCCGGCCCCTTAACGGCGATGAAGTTCACCTCGGTTTCGGCCGCCAGAGCCTTG
>CAZWNM010000177.1:0-3723 GCA_964635765.1 uncultured Planctomycetaceae bacterium
CTTTCGATCATTTGCGATTCGACCACGCCATGCACGACGGCCAAATAACGCCGCTTCGTGCTATGAACGCGGAACTGCTGCGATAAATGCTGTTCGGCGGCGACGGTTCGCGCAAAAACCAGCAGGCCGCTCGTATCGCGGTCCAACCGATGCACCGGCCGCACGTGTCGCGCGCTCTTCACGCTCCTCAACTCCTTTCTCCCCTTCACACCCTTTTTGTTTTTCTCACCCTTGTTTCCACCTTCCACCTTCGCAATCAATCTCGGCAGCAGTTCGTCGAGCGTCGGTTGAAGCTGGCGGCGTCGCGACGACATGTCGCGTTCCTCGGCGTGGCGCGTGGTGGTCATTCCAGCGGGCTTTTCGACGACGATCAGATGCGGATCGAGATAGCGAATGCGGACATCGTGTTCGCTGGGCGGCGGAGCGGCCGACTGAGCCAGTAGTTTCACCACGTCGGTCAATTGCAAGCGGCGGCCGGCATCGACGCACAGATTGCCGTTGATCATGACTTGCCTCGCCGTCAGAAGTCGTCGGACTTCCGACCACGACTTGCCCGGCAGCCATTCGCGCAGCGCGGCCGCGATGGTTTGATCGACCTGACGAGGCAGGACACGAAAGATTTTATCGCCCGCGTCGGGCTTCGCTTTACCCACGGTTTGCCAGGATTCGCTGGTTTTGGAAAAAATAGGAGGATGCGCCGATTATTATCGTATCCGAAACGGCGCAATGAAGTAAGGCGAGGCAAGAGTCGCCGAGAAACAGGGCATTTCGCCGTCTCGCTTGACAACGGGGGGACGAAGGCCTTATCATATAGGTTCCTGCTGCACGCCGCCTTTTATCCAACACGCCCACCTTGGCGGCGTCCTCGCGTGCAGGGGGTGAACCTTGTCCGGAACCAAGGTGCCTACCGTTGTTGGAAACTTTCATGCAAAATTCTGGATTTCTAATGCATTGGCTGGGGGTGTTGGCCGGCTGGGCCGGAGGTGTTGCGATCTGCCTCATCGCAGCACCTCGTGATGCCCTCGCGCTGACGCCGGACAGCCCCGAGGTGCAAGAGGCCATCGAGCGGGGCGTCAAATTTTTGGAATCCAACGCCGTCAGGGACGATCGCCTGGGCGCCCAAGCCCTTCTCGGGCTAACGCTGTTGAAAAACGCCCGCGAACCCGATCATCCCAAAGTCGCCGAAATGATCAAGAGCATCCAAAAAGCTCTTGGCGACCATGATCCCGACAAGCTCGATATCACTAGGTGGGACATTTATAGCACCGGCCTGTCGATCGTCTTTCTCGCGCAGCTCGACCGGGAGAAGCATCGTGAAGACATCGAATGTCTGCTGAAGTATCTTCAAAAACGCCAAAAGCCGGCCGGCGCCTGGGGATATCCTTCGGGAGCGAGCGCCGCAACCTGCGACACGTCGATGACCCAATACGGGGTGTTATGCTCTTGGGAAGCTACGCAAGCCGGCTATCGCGTGCCGCCCGAGTCGATCGAGTCGGCGGCCAATTGGCTCCTCCGCACGCAAGACCCATCCGGCGGATTCGGCTATCAGGGGAATCCCGGCGATGGCCGCGAACTCGTGGCCCAATCCAACGTTCGCCCGAGCATGACGGCGGCCGGCATGGGAAGCCTTTACATCTGCTCCAACTTACTCGGCCTGATCGAAAAGAAGGAAAAAGGCCCCACGCTTCCCTCGGCGTTGCGTGAAATCAAGGACAAATCGAAGAACCAATTCAAGACGCAGATCGACATTCGCCAAGTGCGCGAGATCGAAGCCCGAGGGCTGCGGTGGATGCAGACGAACTACAAGCTCGATCCGCCGCCGGAGTGGGTCTACTATTGTCTTTACGCCTTGGAACGCTGCATGGGCTTCCGAGAGCTTTTCGAGCAGCAGTTTGAAAAGGAGCCCGATTGGTACACCAACGGCGCCGAGTTCTTACTAAAGAAACAAGATGCGGCGGGATTTTGGAACGGCCAGTGCGGCGTCGTGCCCGACACCGCTTTTAGCGTGCTTTTTTTGATGCGTTCCACGCAAAAGAGCATCAAACGGGCCATGAGTTTCGGCGAAGGCACGATGATTGGCGGGCGTGGAATTCCAAAAGACACCGGCGACATTGAAATTCGCCGCGGGCAAATCGTCTCGCGGTCGGCGCTGACGCCCGCCGAGCAATTGCTGGCCGACTTGGAAAAAACCGAAGATCGCGGCGGTGAAGATCGCAACATGGCAAAGGTCGCCGGCGCGCTGGGCAATTTGTCGGTCGACGACGTTGCGACGCTGACAGCCAAGTATGGCGAGAAAATACGGCAATTGGTGGATGCTCCGTCGCCGGCCGCACGGCTCGCGGCGGTTCGAGCGTTGGGTAAAACACGGGATTTCGACAATGTGGAAACCTTGATTTACGCATTGTCGGACCCCGACATCGCCGTCGTTCGCGCGGCCGACGAATCTCTGCTGCGAATCCGCCGTTCGACCGCCGCCAGCGCCCTAACCGGCGACGTTATCATCGAGCAAGAACGCCGCGCGCTCATCGAAAAGTGGACAGCCTGGTATCGAGCGGTTCGGCCGGGCAAAGAAGAAAAGTGAACAGAGGAAAGGACTGCCATGTTGGACGATGTGAATAGTTTAGCCGCGCATCTCGGCACCGCCTGTTATTACTTTTTAGGGTTCAACTTCCTCTGGGGGCTGTTTTGCGTGATCATGCTCTGGCGGCGGGTGATGCAATTGCGGTTCCGCGATGAGCAGTCGCAGGCCCAATTCATGAGCGGCGTGCAAGATCGTTTGGAAGAAGGCGATTTCGACGGCGCCGCCGAAATTTGCCAGGCCGAAGAAAAAGCGATGCCGCAATTGGTCCTCGCCGCCATCGAAAACCGCGAACTCAGCGACTCGCAACTTCGCCAACTGATCGCCGAACTCATGCAACGCAGGCTACTGGCCGACCTCGAATCGCGCATGAGTTGGGTCGCCACGGTCATTAAGAGCGGCCCGCTGCTCGGCCTGTTCGGAACGGTTTTGGGCATGATGGCTGCGTTCGGACGCATCGGCAAGGGCGGAAAAGTCAGTTCCGAGCAAATCGCCCTCGATATCAGCATTGCGCTGATTTGCACCGCCATGGGACTCATGACCGCCATTCCTTTCACGTACCTGCTTGCGAACTTGAACATTCGCGTGCGCAATTTTCAGGATACGTTGAGTTCCGGTATGACGCGGTTTCTCGAACAGTTCAAGGAGGCCAAACGATGGACGTCGCCCCGACATCAACCGTAAATGAGATTCCTTTGTCGTTCGGCGACGAAACGCTCGTGCCGCGCAAATCGCTGGTCGATGACGCGCGCTTCGACGTCACGGCGATGGTGGACCTCGTTTTCATGATGAATATTTTCTTTTTGGTGACTTGGGCCGAACTGGCCCGGGCCGAAATCGACCTGCCGACCGCCCGGCATTGCACCCCGGCCGAACGCAGCCGAGCGGTGGTTTTTACGGTCCTGAGAGGGCCCGTGGTTTATCTCGGCGACAGCATTGCCGACAAATCGCCGCTGAGTCCAGGCGAAGTCGATCAGCGCGTCGGCGAGGCGGTCGAAAAGTCGCACCGCGAGGAATCGAAGGATATTGTGTTGATTAAGGCGGAGAAAGAGGTGCTGCTGCGCGACGTGGCGCATATCGCCGGCGTCGCCACCGCCGGCGGCGGCGTGAAACTAATGCTCGCCGTGCTGGAAAACAGATAGGTG
>CAZWNM010000177.1:3823-5604 GCA_964635765.1 uncultured Planctomycetaceae bacterium
CACCGCCGGCGGCGGCGTGAAACTAATGCTCGCCGTGCTGGAAAACAGATAGGTGCCTACGATCGTTGGGGCGATAGTTGTACTGTCGCCTCAACAGGGATGACAGTGCAACTGCCATCCCAACGCAAGGAAAGGTGTCAGCATGAGTTCGCCCAAACGAGTGGCCGTTGAAGACCTTGTCGATATGACCGCAATGGTCGATATCGTCTTTTTCGTTTTGATTTTTTTCATGGTGACGTCGATGGAAGGCGTTTATGCGTCGATCAACATGCCGACGCCCGACACGCAAAAAACCGCCGCCAAGGGCAAACGCTCCATCGCCGATTACCAAAGCGACAAGGATTGCGTCATCGTTCGCATCGACCGGAACAATACCGTGTGGATCAACGATTCCGAAACGCGAAGCGAGCAGGAAATTCTGGTTCGGCTTCGGGAAATACGCGCAACCTCGCCTCGGATGCTCGTGTTGGGCAACAGCGAAGCCAAAACCGGCACGGTCGTCATGGTGCTCGACGCCGGCAGCGACGCCGGAATGAAGGAAGTGCAACTGGCCGTCGATGACGATTCGTAGACTCAAGAGTCTCCTCTCCCAAAACGAGAGCGGAGCCAATCACTAAGAATGACCATCATGCCGCCGAAAGCCAAAGCCGTTCTCATCGCGGGCCGCCGACTGCAAGTGTCGGCCTACGACCGCGCCAGCAGCCTGTTGGTCGCGCTGTTGATTTGCGTCGGCGTGACGGCCGCGATGTTGTTTTTTATTTGGCTTAGCAGCAAAATCACGTTTCGCCAAAAAGCCGTCGATGTCGAACTGACGGAAGTCGCGCAAGACGGCGAGGGCGGCGGCGACGGCCGCGCGGCCGGCGGCTCCCAGCTCGATATGCCTTCCGACGAGCCGTCGGCCGGAGCCGACAAGGACTCGGCCGACGTGCAAGAGAGCATCGACACGTTGAGCAACGCCGTGGCGTCGAAATCCGTCGAAATCGACGACGTTGATTCGGTGACGCCGACTCGCCGCGGCAGTTTTGGCTCCGGCGGCGGAATTTATGGCGGGTTCGGCACGGGCCGCGGACTCGGCCACGGCAGCGGCAAGCCCGGCGGGCCTAGAAATTGGGAAGTCTTGTTCGCCAAAAACACCCTGGTCACCTACGTCAGGCAACTCGACTTCTTCAAAATCGAACTCGGCGTGTTGATGCCGGGCAAAATCGTGTACGTCTACAACCTATCCAAGCCGAAGCCCGACACGCGCACGGTTCCGAGCGAAAATGCCAACGAACAACGCTACTACCTGGTCTGGCAAAACGGCGAACTCGAGAAAGCCGACAAGGAACTGCTTCACCGGGCAGGCGTCGAGTTCGGCGATTATCCCATTCTGAAATTTCTTCCGACGGACACCGAAAAGCAATTGGTGGCCGCGGAGCGAAGCTATAAAAACGCGGAGCCGAAAAACATTCAAAAAACCCGATTCGCCGTTCAAGCGGCCGGTGACGGCTTCGAGTTTTATGTTATCGATCAACTCCTTAAGAGGTGAGTTTTTTGAAAAACCATAAAAACACTCGGACGGCGATACGGCGGGAGCGACCATGATTTCCATCGAACAATTTCTAACGCTGCTGGAGAACAAGGAACTGTTGTCGCCGCGCGAGGTGGCGAAAATCCGCGAGCGAATCGCGCATGCAGCGACGCCGTTCACCGCCCAAACGCTTGCCAAACAATTGACAAAGCACGGGTATATTACGCTTTCGCAGGCCCAACGCCTGCTGGGGGTTGAAGCCGACAAGGCG
>CAZWNM010000178.1:0-5602 GCA_964635765.1 uncultured Planctomycetaceae bacterium
GCGATGCCCGATCTGCTGGAAAGCAATCGGGAGTTTTTGGAACTGAGGCCGTGGGAATGAAACCAGGGGTATCTTGAATAATACCAGCAGATGAACATAGACGAACGCGAATGGATGGAATCTATGTCCGAGGATGGGAATACTCTTAACGCCGACCAACAGACAATTGGAGATCGAGGTTATACCCTTGGCATCTTAATCGCCGCGATCATTGCCGTTGAACTGTTTAAGGATATTGCCCTCTTAATTGATCTCGGGGAGTGGTTTCCTGCCCGCGCATTTGTAGACAACGTAGTCATCGCCTGTTTGCCTTTCTTGCTGGCAAGCATAGCCCCCAAGGCAGCGGGCTTTGACAACCAGTGGTTGCCCAGTTTGCGGCGGCAATGGATTTGGTTTTTGGGACTGGTCGTGCTCCTGATCGTCGTGAAGGCGTTTGCTACCGTACTTTTCGCCGCGCTGGCGGCTACCATCTGGGGCAGCCCCCGTGCGATGCCCTTGATGCCATTTAGCAGGCCGTTTACGCCAATGGGAATCATCTTCCAGGGAATCGAGAGTGTGTTTATTGCGCCTATCGCTGAAGAGATATTTTTTCGCGGCTATCTCTTGGAGCAGTTGAGAAAACTCACGCGCACGCGCGTTGCACTATTGACGCATGCCCTCCTTTTCGGCCTTTTCCACCTTTATGTTTGGGGACTGTACACTCCACTTGCTTTGTTCGCCTCCTTCCAGGCGTTCTTACTGGGGCTGGTATTCGGAGTGTGGCGGATCAAGTTCAGGAGTCTTCTTCCGCTGATCCTTGCTCATGGTCTTATCAATGCCATTGGTATTTTTTCGCTGAAGGATCAATACGATGAGGTGGTCGACAGATCGCATCCGAAATACACGATTTCCAAGGAGACGACCTTCATCATTGAACCGCTCCGAAAGGACGGCTCGGTCGATTACGTCGCGGCGCTAAACCAGCGTTTCAGCCAGGACGTAACGCCCAAGAACAATGCCGCCGTGCTTTTGTGGAAGGCGATTGGCCCCAACGAATTTCAGCCGAAACAGCAAGAAAAATACTTTCAAATGCTCGGCATTGCGCCGCTGCCCGAAAAAGGCGACTATTTTGTCGATCTCGATAATTACGTCGCTCAACAGAAAAAAAACACGACGCCAAAAGACGCAAAACTGGAAGCGGAATCGCAACAAAGCCGATGGGAGCAGTTGTATCTGGCGATGAAGCGGCCGTGGTCGCCCAAGGAATTTCCGATATTGGCCGGATGGCTCGCGGCCAACGAAAAACCGCTGGCGCTGGTCGTCGAAGCGTCAAAACGTCCGCGTCGCTATGATCCGCTGTGCGGCAGTTCGGTTATCGCCATTCTACTTCCGGACATTCAGCATTACCGCGATTTCGACCGGGCGCTATGCGCTCGGGCGATGTTGCGTCTTAACGAGGGCAAGTTGAAAGAGGCTTGGGAGGATTTGTTAACATGTCACCGGCTTGCCCGGCTAGCTGGTCAAGGCCCAACGGTGATCGAAGCTGTCGTTATGTTTTCTATCGAAGAGATGGCGTGTGCTGGGGACCAAGTCCTGCTACAGCACGCCCATCTTACCGCAACGCAGATTGCGAAGATGCGAAAAGACCTCGACCGACTGCCGCCAATGCCCAAGGTGGTCGACAAACTCGACGTTGCGGAGCGATTTATGTATCTGAATGTCGTGTCGGATTATTCCCGGCAATGGGTTGCCTCGCTGCGTGAGCTTCTGGCCTTTTTTGATGACACTGCTTGGTCGAAAGACCTAAGGGGACCGGGAGATATGAAGGATACGATTAAGTCGCTGATACACCACAGCACGAGCGCAGCGATTGATTGGGACTACATCCTTCGCATGGGCAACTCGTGGTACGACCGGATCGCCGACGCCTATCGCAAACCAACCCGAGCTGAACGGGTGAAAGCGCTGAACAAGATCGATAAGGAGATTGGCGAACTCAAGAAAACGGCCGCGGATGCAAAATCGTTGGACAATTTGATGGCTGCCAACCCGCGCAAGGCCCTTTCCGAGCGGGTCAGCCAAGTCCTTCTGACCATGTTTTTGCAGGAAGAACCGCTGTATAGCCAGACCGAGGACCGCTGGACCATGCGATTCGAGTTGGACAAGCTGAGCTTCGCCTTGGCCGCATACCATGCCGATCACGACACGTACCCGAAAAAGCTCACGGACTTGGCGCCACGTTACGTGGTGGAAGTGCCCAAAGACATCTTCAACAACTCCGAGTTGCATTATCGGCTGGAAGGTCGCGGCTATCTGCTCTATAGCGTCGGCGTCAACGGCAAGGATGATGGCGCTAAAAGCTATGAGAACCGCAAAAAAGACGAAGACTGGGATGACCTAGTCGTCCGCGTGCCTGCGCCCAAACAAAAGTAAGTCTGCCACCAACGGCATCCATGCCGACACATTTCGGCGAATCCATGGCTCACGCCCGAGGCGATGCCGGCGATGCCCGATCTGCTGGAAAGCAATCGGGAGTTTTTGGAACTGAGGCCGTGGGCAGAATTGCATACACCCCCATGATGGTCATTCAAGCAACGACCTATAGATTTTGCCCAAAAGTCACGAAATGTCCATTTGTCTCGTGAATAACAAAACAGATTTCCACTTCCCCTAAAATGCGTAAGGTGGTATACTTAGCAATGGCGATGATAGGGTAGGAGGAGATGCCAAAGAATGGATTCCGCTGCTGGGAAAGGAGTTCCCATTCTCCCGACATGTTTTGGCATGGTCCTTGGGGGTTTTTGCGGTGAATCGTTCGTTCGTTTTCAATGCTGAAGCGACCTCAAGCACGCGACGCCGGTTTTTGCAAACCGTCGCCATCGGCTTGGGCGCTCCCGTGCTATTCGGCCGATCGGCCCTGGGCGGGTCGCTGGCGGACGCCGTCGACGCGACGGCCGACAAACAACCTGCCAAGTCTGGTCGTTTGCCGACGGCCTTGATCTACGACGAGATGAACAAATATCATGCGGGGGCGCCGAAGAAGCCGGAATGTCCGCAGCGCTACAACGTGATTTTGGAGTCGCTGAAGCGGAGCAGTTGTTTCAAATCGCTCACGAAGTATCAGGCGCGTCCGGCGAGCGACGCGGAGCTTCTCGCTTGCCATACCGAGAAGTATTTGGCTTGCGTGCAACGCGACGTGAAGAGCGGCAAGAAGCGGCTGAGCACCGGCGATACGTGGATCGGACAACGGTCGTTTACCGCGGCCGAATATGCCGCCGGCGCGGGTTGCGTCGCCGTCGATGCCGTGCTTGGCGGTCAGGCGAAAAACGCCTTTTGTCTTTCCCGCCCGCCGGGACATCACGCCACGACCGATCGCGGCATGGGTTTTTGCGTTTTCAACAACGCCGCCATTACCGCCCGATACGCCCAGAAAAAATACGGCGTCGGCAAGGTGCTGATCGTCGATTGGGACGTGCATCACGGAAACGGGACGCAAGGGATTTTCTACGACGACGGGTCCGTGTTTTATTTTAGCACGCATCAATATCCGTGGTATCCGTGGACGGGCAAGGCGGACGAAACCGGCCACGGCAAGGGCCTTGGCACCAATTTGAATTGCCCGTTGAAACGAGGCGCCGGCCGCAAGGAATTCTTGGCGGCCTTCCACGACAAGCTAGCGCCGGCCGCCAAGAAGTTCAAGCCGGAACTAATCGTTATTTCCGCCGGTTTTGACGCCCGGCACGGCGATCCGCTCGGGAAGCTCGAATTGGTCGATCAAGACTATCACGACCTGACGACGTTGGTGTTGGAGTTGGCCGACGAAAACGCCGACGGCCGCGTGGTTTCGCTTCTTGAAGGCGGCTACAACTTGGCCGGCATCGGCAACGCCGCCGTTTCCCACGTCGAGCGGCTGGTGGGATAAGAGTAGGGATTGGGGATTGGCGATTAGAAAACTGCTTGCGGCTTTGTTCCAATCCCCAATCTCTAATCGCTTCTCCTACTTCTTCATGCAGCAGTTTTTGAACTTCTTCCCGCTGCCGCAAGGGCACGGATCGTTGCGGCCGACGCGCTGCTGACGATTGCGGATCGGCTGGGGTTTGTGGTCGGCTTCGGTGCCTTCAATGGCCGCTTGCTGCTGCGCGGCGATCTCGCTGGCCGATTGAGCGTCTTGGTGAATCGCTTCCGATTCCTTCCACGTTGAACCGACGAAGCGTTCGTCGAGCTGTTCCATGCGGAAGATCAAGTCGGTCGTGCGTTCGCCGACGGAAATCCACATCTGCTCGAAAACCTTCATGCCTTCGCGTTTGTACTCGACCTTCGGATCGATCTGGGCGTAGCCGCGCAGGCCGACGCTGCTTCGCAAGTGGTCCATCGAAAGCAGATGATCTTTCCAGGCGGCGTCGAGCAGTTCCAAGACCAACGCTCTTTCCATCTTTCGCATTTCGGGCCGATACATTTCCTCGACCGCGGCGTTGACATGCCGCTGCAACCGCTCGGCGTCGCAACGGAGCATCGCTTCCGGCGACAGTTCGTAGTGATATTTCTCGGCCAGCCAGTCGGAAAGTTCCTTTAAGCGGCCTTCCTCGTGGGCAGTTTGCAGCGACTTATCGAACGGCTCGTCGGGATCGGCGATTCGGCTGAGCCACGTGCGCGCCTCGGTGAGCGCAGCCTCGTGATCTTGGGCGAATTTTCGGCTTTGTTCCACCAAAAAGTCGAATATCTCTTCCCGCTGCTTGTTTTTGAAATCCTCAATGGACAATTCCGCGTGGAAACGGCGAGCCGCCCACTCGGCGACCTGCTCGCGGTCGTAATGTTTATGGCCGCCCGCGTCGCGCGTGGTGAAATGATACAGGCCGGCCATGACCGGGTAGGCGTATTCCTTTTCCTGATAGGCCGCTTTGGCCTTGTCGCGCACCAATTGCTTGAAAGCGTCCGGTTCCAAGTTGCGAACGTCGTCGAGCGTCAGATCGACGCCGAATTTATGCTTGATCCAGCCGCACGCCGCCCGAAGGCCGAAATCGGGCTGAAGGAATACGACGCCCTCGCTCAGGTCGATTTTCAACAACGCCGCCTTGGCCCGCTCGATCAGGAAATCACCCACCTGATCGCGGCCGAGCTGGCGCAAATCGCGGTCGCGGAGGCTCAAATGCCAAAGCGTATTGACCGCCTTCGCCAACGCTTCCCAATTCCATTCCGAGGCTTCTTCGCCCTCGGGCAAGTTCTCTTCGAGGGCTTCAAGCACTTGCCCTTCCGCCATGCGCTCGGCTTGGTCGCGGGCTTGAATTTCGGCGGAGGCGAAGTCGAGTCCGCGAAAATCGCGCGCGTCGAGTTCGACCGACAGCAGCTTGGCGGCCCAACCGGAAAAAGTTTCGACGCCGTAGTCCTTGTCGAGAAATTGATCGAGGTAGCGGTCGATCTGTTGATCGATCATCGTCAGGATCAACTGCTTGCAATTGGCGTCGTTCAAAATGTTTTGGCGATAGCCGTACACCCTTTTACGCTGCTCGTCCATCACTTCGTCATATTCAAGCAGGCTTTTGCGGACTTCGAAATTGCGTTCCTCGACTTTCTTCTGCGCGCCCTCGATGCGGCGCGAGACCATGCGGCTTTCAATGGCCTCGCC
>CAZWNM010000179.1:0-5583 GCA_964635765.1 uncultured Planctomycetaceae bacterium
TCGTGCTGCTGCAATGCACAAGCAGCTATCCCACGCCTCCCGAAGACGTGAATATCCGCGCCATGCATTTTTTGCGGAGGGAATTTGGCGTATTGACCGGTATGAGCGATCACACCGTCGGCATTATGGTTCCCGTCGTCGCCGCGGCGTTGGGGGCGGTGGCGGTGGAAAAACATGTCACGCTGGCGCGGCACATGAAGGGCACCGATCATGCGTGCAGCCTCGAACCCGACGGCTTGCGCCGCATTGTGCGCGACATTCGAAGCGTGGAGGTCGCACTGGGAACAGGAGAGAAAACCGTTCCGCGTTCCGTCAGCGGCGCGAGGGCGAAACTCTGCCGCTCACTGGTTTCCCGTTGCGCAATTCCCCAGGGAACGATTCTCACGGAAGCGATGTTGTGCATGAAAAGCCCAGGGACGGGGTTTGGCTGGCGTGAACGCAACAAGATTGTCGGCAAAACGGCTCGACGCGATATTCCCGCCGACGTCCTGCTCCGCGCCGAGAATTTCCAATAACAACGATGCGATTTCACGGGATTATTTTCGATATGGGCGACATTTTCTTCGACGCCACGCCTTGGCGCAGGGCGCTGGCCGTGTATCTCCAGAATCATGGGATCGGCATTGATTACCCAACGCTTTGCCGCCGTTGGGAGGAAAAATTGGTGGCCGTTTACCTCGGCCGCCGCCCTTATTGGAACGCCTTTCGGGAGTTTATGGCCGATTTGGGGCTGATGGGAAACGAAATCAACAAGGCCGAGGATTCGGCGAAAACAAATGCCGCCGGCTCGGAAAAACGCGCCCTTTTCGACGGCGTCGCCGATACCTTGGCTCAACTGAAATCACGAGGGATCAAACTCGCCGTGCTTTCCGACACCGAAAGCTCCGAGCCGGTCGTTCACCGCAGGCTTCAGGAAATGGGCATCGAGAAACATTTTGACGCAGTCGTGTCGAGCGTTGACATCGGCCACGTCAAACCGGAGCCCGGGGCATTCGCTGAAGCGTTGCGACGACTGGACACGACTGCCGACCGAGCGGCGTTCGTCGGCCACGATGTCGACGAACTTGAGGGCGCGATGCGATTCGGCCTGACGGCGATCGCCTACAATTATGAACCCGGAACGCCCGCCGACCATTATATCGCGTCTTTCTCGGAATTGTTGAGTCTACAAACAGGATGAGTTTGGATACTTCCGATATTTCCGACGAAGTAACGGTCGCCATGACCGTGTCGGGTGAGTTGTCGTCCGCGGTTGAAATTCCACCGCGTGACGCGATGACGAAGCCCGCCGCGAAAAAATCGTTCGTTTTCCTGGTCGGATCGCTTGCCGGCGGAAACTTGGCTTCCATGATGCTCCGCTTGATCGGCGTGCCGATTCAAACGTACTGCGCGACGCCCGCGATGCTGGGGCTTTTCGGCACCATCGGGCTGATGCAAGGCTATCTCCCGTTCCTTACCTTGGGTGTTCCCAACGGGCTGAACCGCGAACTGCCGTATTTCATCGGCAAAGGCGACCGTGGCCGGGTCGTGGAGTTGGCGGCTGCCGCTCAAGCCTGGGCACTGATCATTGGCAGCACGGTTTGCCTCATATTGTCGAGCATCGGATTCTGGCAGTTGGCTCACGGCGAATTCAAATTAGCGGCAGGGTTTTTCACCAATGCCGTTCTCGCCGTGCTCCTTTTTTACAACACCTATTATCTTCAGACCACCTATCGCACTTCCCACGATTTCGCCCGATTGGCCATATCAAACGTCATCGAAAGCGCCGCCTCGCTTCTCTTGCTCACAGTCGTAGCTCTGCTGAGCTTCTACGGATTGTGTCTGCGGGCATTGCTGACGGCCGCTGTCAGCTTGAGCTTCCTCTATTACTGGCGGCCCGTACGGGTCGGTCCATCTTGGAATTTTCAACACCTGAAGCATCTGTTGGTTATTGGCGTGCCGATCTTCGGCGTCGGGCAACTCTATGCATGGTGGTCGGTGCTCAACTCGACCCTGGTGCCATGTTACATGGGGACTGCCGCGATGGGACTCTATGCCACCGTCGTGCTTCCCGCCGGCACGGCGATGGAAATGTTGCCGTTGGCCGTCTGCCAAGTGCATTATCCGCGAATCGCGGAACAGTACGGACGCACCGGCCAGCTCGACGACTTGATCCGCATGTCGATCAAGCCTACGTTGTTTGCGGCGCTCGGCATGATTCCGTTGATTATCGTGGGATGTTTGCTCATCGATCCTGTGGTGCGATTCCTATTGCCATCGGCCTATTTTGAAGCGATTCCGGCGATTCGCTGGAGTTTTGCGGCTGCTTTGACGCAGTGTTTCCTGCCTGTCGGCAACATCTACAACGTCGTGCGTCGCCAAGACCTGTATGGCGCGGCGATATTGATCGGCATGGCGGCCTACGTTGGAAGTCTGCTGTGGCTTGTACGCGGCGGCGCTTCCTTGGTGGACTTTCCGCAAGCGATGTTGATTGGGCGAATCGTTTTCATCATCGCGTGTTATCTCTTAATGTATTTCCTTGCGCGAAAGCGTCCCACGACAACATGACCGATCATCCCACATTTTCCATCGAGGTGCTTCGCGACATCGAAACGTCGCTCTCGGACCCGACATTTCGCGGCGTGCCGCTCGGCCCGACCTTGAACGACGTCGGCGTAATCGAGTTTTATCTCGGGCACGGCGATTGGAGCGCGGCGGCCCGTTGGAAGAATCGTCTGCGGAGAGTCAAGTATTCGCTTCGTCCCGTCAGCGGCCGTATGCCGCTGCCGACGATTCCGCGAAATCGCATTCTCATCACATGGCTACGCGATAATTTTCGTTTTAGCGGGCTGGTCCATCCGATGCTTAAGGAGTTTGAACCGGAGCGTCCCGTCGTTCTTTGCGGCGAAAACGAAACGCTCGATCGAGTGCCCGATGGATTTCAAACGCTCTCCTGGCGTCAGGCGATGCAGTTTGACATTGCGGCGTGGCGGGCCGACTATCGAAAATGCCGTAATTCGTGGCACGAACGTCTTCGGGACTTATGCGACAGGCGTCGTTTGCCGCGAGGCGCGTACGATCTACTGGCATTTCATCTTCTGTTGGCAAGTCAGTATACGGCGGGTTGTTTGGAAATGTTGCCCATTCTTCAGCCGACGGCGATTCTTGTGGAGTATGATCGAAACGCCATGTGGTCGTGCCTGGTGTCGGCGGCGCGACGGCTCGGAATTCCAACGTATACGATGGTTCACGGCGTATTGAACGAGCATGCACTGGGGTATGTTCCGGTGTTGGCCGACAAGATTTTCTGCTGGGGCGAGATACAGCATCGGCAGTTGATCGCGGAAAGCGAGTCGCCGGGAAAAGTGGTCATTGCCGGTTGTCCACGATTTACACGGGAACTGACGACGACGCCAGCCGAAGCCCGAGCGGAATTGGGTTTGCCGGTCGATCGGCCGGTCGTCCTATTCGGCAGCACGATGGTAAGCAAACAAGAACGCCTTGACATGGCGGAGTTGTTTTGCGTCGCGGCGGAGAAAGTGGGCGACGTTTCGGCGGTCATTCGGCTGCACCCTTCCGAGCGGCTCGACATTTACGAATCTGTCGCGAAGCATCACCCGACGGTTCGTTTTTCCAACAATAGCGATGCGACGCTCGATGAAATCTTGGCGGCGGCGGATATTGTCGTTGTTCCAAACAGCGGACTCGGCAGCGACGCACTGATCAAGCGACGTCTGACGATCGTGCTTGATGTCCCCAATCAACGTTTGGGACATGGAGCGGACTTGATTGAACAGGCCAAGTGTCCTCGGGCGACCAATGCGGCAGAATTGGCAGACGCCGTCCGCCAGCTTCTTTTCGACGAAAATGAACGCCGAAATCACTTCACCTTGGCCGAGCATTATGTCGCTCAATTCTGTTCGGCTTTTGGTTCCGACTCGGCTCGCCGCATCGGCGAACAGATTCGGGCGGATACCTCGGTTCGCAAGAAACCAACGGCCGAAACCGACAAATCCGCATTCCGCGGCGGTTCGTCAGAGCCGATTCCCGACGTTTCCGTGGTGATCGTGAGTTGGAACGTATCGAAGCTGCTGGCCGATTGCCTCGATTCGTTGCAAAAGACGTCGGAGGGATTGTCGCTTGAAGTTTGGGTCGTCGATAACGCATCGTCCGACGATTCCGTAAAAATGCTGCAAACCCGGTATCCTTGGGTGCATTTGATCGCCAACAACGACAACCGCGGCTTCGCCAGGGCGAATAATCAGGCGTTTGAACAGGCGCGAGGTCGATATGTCCTCATCTTGAATCCCGACACGATCGTTCAAGACGGGGCGATTCAGACACTAATTCAATGCATCGAGAGCCATCCCGACGTCGCCATGGCGGGACCGTGCCTGCGCGATTTTAATGGCGAGATTGACGCAACGGCGGCTCGCCGCGCGTATTCGCTGAGCATCTCATTTTGGATCGACTCTTTGCGAGCGCATAAACTGCCTTTCATCGGATCTCGCGTTCGCAAATGCCTTCTTACTCCCTACGACTTCGCCGTGACCCAGGAAGTGGAATCAATCAGCGGCGCCGCCATGTTGCTCCGAGGCGACCTGCCGCGCGAACTGCGAGGGTTCGGCGACACGTTCATTCACTGTGGCGAGGACATCGACCTTTGTTTCCGCATCCGCGCCGCGGGCTGGAAGATTTATTATGACGCGGCCGCAACGATCGTTCACCTTGGAAGACAAAGCAGCAAACAGGCTCCAGTCTGCACCAATATCAGCGTCTTTTTAAGCAACCAAGAGTTTTTTTCCCGATGCCGAGGCCGTGGACACGCATTGCTTTATCGTTTGATTTCCCAAGTGATATGCATGCCACAGCTTTTGTTGGTCGGTTGCGTCAAATACGTTCTCGGGAGAGAATCTCGGAGCGAGTTGAAATATCGATTGGCGTTGACATGGCACTTGATCAATTGGCGCTTGCCGCGACAATCGAAAAGAAAAAACGCAGTGTCCATTGAAACGTCGAGGCATGTTGAGCGCCGATAAAAGAAGCGAAAGTCCGCTGGATATGGCAACTGATGCATAACGCAGCTTTCATCTCGATCTGCCTGGTAGTGTTCTGCATTCCCTGGCAGCAAATGGCAGTCGTTCCAGGGATAAACACGTTGTCGTCTCTGTTGGGAATGCTGACCATTTCTTTGGCCGGCCTTGCCGTCGTTGCGCGGGCTCGAGTTCGCAAGTGGTCGGCGGCCTTGGCGTTTCTGGCATTGTACGTCGCGTGGACGGTCGCCTCTATGTTTTGGAGTCTTAATTTCGAGGACTCGTTAGGACGCGGATTTACCTTTCTTCAAGTGTTTCTTTTGACATGGCTGATTTATGAATTCGCCGACACTCAAGGTCGGATTATCTGGCTGATGCTCAGCTATATCGGCGGCGCGGGCTTCTCCTTGCTCACGATGCTCGTTGCGCCCCGCGAGGCCTATGTGGCGAGCACGGAAGTCGAACGCCTCACCGGCGGCAGCATGAATGCAAACGACATCGCCGCCACTCTCTGCATTGCGGTCATCATGGCGGCCTATTTGGCGATGCAGCACACGGCAAAGGGCGGCCT
>CAZWNM010000180.1:0-5561 GCA_964635765.1 uncultured Planctomycetaceae bacterium
CGGCACGATCGTCCATCGCAGTTTCGAGTACGAAGTGAAGGAGATTGAGCTGCCGTAGGGGCGGCGAGTGGCAATGTCTCCCCTCGCCCTTTGGGAGAGGGGCCGGGGGTGAGGGCCGCATCGCGTTATGGCCCGTCGATCAGTTGGTCAGCGCATCTCGACATTTCCAATTTCAGATTGTCTTTATGCCTCGGAACGGTGGGATTAGGGATCGGGGATTAGGGACTGGAAAAATGTCCCAGCGACGCAACGCTCCGTTGGTCAGCGCATCTTGAAATTTCCAATTTCAGAATGTTTCCATGCCCATTGGCGGCAAATAGACGGCGATAACCGATTCGCAGATTGCGTCGTTTGCCTAAATCAACTTTTCAAGGAGCCACGTTGCGTCCGTCGGAACGTCCTGGGATGTCAGCCGGTCATTCCGCTCCACCCAGCAACATACCGCATGGGCTTTCTGGTTCAAGGTCAAGAATTGGTCCGCCCGGCGAATCCCGCTTTCGCCAACCTTCCGACTGTGTGCCACTTGAAATTACCGGAATTGGTCGAAAAAAGAATGATCGACCTCGAAGACTTCTTTGCGCCGCAAGCCAAGTTGCTTGGCCTCGAACAATTCTACCAGTCGCTCGCCATCAACTAACTCAATCGGAATGACGCCTTCGCGGTTTGCTTCCTTCCCTGCATCAGAACTAAACCAACCGGTGGTGAGCAAGATTCCTTTGTCTGCGCGGCCCATGACGGCGTTTCGGAAGTCACCAACCTGCGCCCGGCTTACGGACTTCCGGATTTTCTTGCACTGGAACAGCACCTTATCGGTCACAAACGGATTCAAACGCAAAAATCCTATCCCATCGATTCCGCCGTCGTGACTCTTCCCAGTTACAACAACTTTTTCCAAACCGTATTCGTGAAGAAGCCGTTTGCAGAGACGTTCAAAGCCCTCGGGTGAGAGAGACTGGAGAACTTCCAATAGGTCATTTTCTTCCGCCAATTCCGGAGAGTCGATTTCTTCTCCGACGCCCGGCATCTGACTTTCGTGCTCCACGACCGGTTCGACCCCATTTGCGGCCTCGGCGTGCGGGCGAAGTTTTTTGGAATGTAACTTGACCATTTTTCTGACGAGGTCGCGGCTTTGCTCCTCAGTCAAATGACTTTTCGCCCCTGCAGGTGTAAGCGTCCAAATGCCTGGCCGCGTGCCTGGTCGTGGGCTCTCGATCAAGCCTCCCCAGACGAGATATTGACGCGCCCAATGCACCTGATTCTCGAATCGCAGGATGCCGTTTTTGTTTCGTCTCTCACGCTCTTCGGGCGGCAAGTTAACAGCATCGGCGATCCAATCGGCAGCTTCCCGAGATTCGGCAGAACCACCAAGAGCGCGAAGTGCGTCAATCAGCAGGGGAATCCATTGAACAAAAATACCTTGCCTTTTGCTTCGAGCCATAGCGATTCTCACTTCCTAGGCAAAAACGGGGTAAAGAAAAGGCCGACGGGTACAATACACGTAATTCAGGTTTTTGCTTTCTTCCGTCCCAATTTTGTCGCGTCGGCCAACTGCCCCGCCTCGGCATGGATAAATTGATCCATTGGGACTGCCGATAGTTTACAAATTCACAGCACGGTAGTCAATTCCCCGCTGTGCTACGGGTGCGGCGAGTGCTGTAGGTCATGCTTTATACTTTCGGCGGGGCGGCACTGACGAAAAGGGCTGAGGTTGGGTGCCACTGGCTTTGCCAGTGCTTGGAGCGGGTTGGCATTCCATCGTGTTGCGAGTGGAGGCGGGGAGCGGCGACGATGCAGCCTTTCACAATGCCACCCTGACGGCGATGGAAGTGGCACGTTAGCCGTAGGCCGTCGCTCGCCATTGTTGAGCCGTGACGCCCGCGCATGGCCCTCAACCTAACCCTCACCCAAAGGGAGAGGGGACTTGTGTTGAAACTCTCCCAAAGGGAGAGGGGACTGTTGATGATTAACCCTCTCGAAAAGGGAGAGGGGACGTTCGGCGGTCACTCGCCGTCGTCGATCCGTTCTTCTTGAGCGGCTTTGCGCAATTTGTCGAGCGCCCGGGCTTCAAGCTGCCGAATGCGTTCTTTCGTCACGCCCAATTCCGCGCCGACTTGCTTCAAGGTCAACGGCTCTTGGCCGTGCTCGAGGCCGAAGCGGCGAATGATGATCCGCTGCTCGCGCTCGTCGAGCCGCTCCAAAATCTTTTCGACCTGCACCGTGCGCCGATTTTGCGCCGACTCCTCTTCGATCGCGTCGGCGTGTTCGTCCGGCGTGGTGGCGAAGAGTTCGTCCGGCCCGGCGTGAAAGCGTTCGTGGTGGCGATGCTCGTCGGGAATGGTTCGGGCGAAGTTTTTCATCACGGCCCAACTCGCATACGTGCTGAACTTGAACCCGCGCGAATAGTCGAACTTCTCGACCGCGCGCATCAGCGACATGTTGCCGTCGCTGACCAACTCGAAGAAGTTTTGCGACGGATTCACGTGCCGCTTGGCGATGGAAACCACGAGGCGAAGATTCGCCCGGATGAGCTGGTTCTTCGTGTCGACGGCCATATCGAACGCCTTTTCGACCGCGTCCATCAACTTGCGTTTCGGGCGGGTTGCGTCGAGCTTGGCGCGAAGCCGGGAGGCCTTGTATTTCAGGTAGTTCATCTTGCGGAACAGATGCGCTTCCTGCTTCCGCGACAGCAGCGGCGTCTCGTACAAGCTGGCCAAATAGGGCGGCAATCCGGTCGGCATCCGCAGCTTCTTGGCCGGCAGCGTCGAGTCGGGCATCGGCGCGAGGAACCGCTCCTCGCGCTGGTGCGATTTCACCCGGCTGAACGCGTCGTTCGGAATGAAATCGAGCGGCAACTCCATGATCCGCCGGGCGCGCATCTCGGCGATGATCCGATAGATGCTCGTCCGCGTTCGGCCGAACCGTTCGGCCAACGACTCGACCGATTCGCCGTGCTGATACTGTTCGTGGATTTTCCGCCGGGCCTCGGCCGAGAGCGGGCCGAAGTTGTCGGGAAACACGGCCACGTCGGGATGGTCGCGGTCGAATTGCCGGAGGGTGTATCGGATGGTTTCCGGGCTGCGTCCGGTTTTTCGAGCGAGGCGTCGGGCGGCGTCGGCGGAAGTTCCGCCCGCCCCGGCGAGCCGGCGCGCGCCGTCGATGATCGACGCGCGTTCTTGGTCCGTCAGTTGGCTGAATTGCGAGCCGCGATGGACGCGATCATGGTTCCGCTCGACGAACCGCTCGATGGAACTTTTCAAAAACCCGACGCGCTTGCGGCCGTCCATGACGAACCGCCGGCTGACGAGTCCTTGTTGCCGCCAACGCGAAATGGTTTTGGTCGAAACGTTGAAACGCTTCGCCAATTCCTCGACCGTCAACACTTGCTCGCCGGCCGTTTCGATCGGTACGGCGGCCGCATCGGAAACGTCTTCGACGAACAGCCGCAGATCGTGGCTGGCCTCTTGGCCAGTGAGTCGAAGATCGGGATACGAGTCGGGCCGATAATTGGTGATGCGATAGCAGAGGTATTCGTAGGGATAGACGCGCGAGGGATCGAGTTCGCCCAAGAGGCGTTCGGCCTGCGAGACCTGCTCGATCTTTTTTTCGCGCGGCGCGAAACGGACCTGCTGATCGCAAAGTTGTCGAATGGCGGGATTGAGGTAGTCGGTATGCATGATTCGTTCTCCAATGGAATATGCTCAACTCCAGCGGTCAAGTATACCCGATCCCCTGAATAATAACAGCCCAGCCTTGAAAAAATTGACAAATTGCCTAGGGAGAATCCTTATGATACCCGTGTGCGGTGTATTCCGACCAGCCACGGCGGCAGAGATGCGGATAAATTAACTACGATTGATTGCTGTGGAAAAGGTGGCCTAGCGCGTGGCTTTTCCGGTAAACTTTGCCGCCTTTAACGGCCGATTTAGCGATTACGGAGTTTTCTCGAACGCAGTCCATTCCGTCGAAATGGCCATGAAAAAAACACTTTTTAGCCTTCTCTGCCTTGCCTTGCTTGCGCATGTTACCGCATCTGCCTTGGCTGGCGAAACATATTCGTTCCAAAGCAGCCGCGAGGCCGGGCAAATCGACAGGGTTAGCGTGCAGATGGAGGTCGGCGGGGAATTGAAGGAAGTGGCTGCCGGGAAAGAAAAACGCGTCCCCATGAGCGGCGTCGATAAGCTGGCCTATCACGAAATGATGCTGGAAACGGAAGCGGCCAAGCCGCGGTCGGTCCGCTATTACGACAAAGCCGAGTCGTCGGTGCGATTCAAGGACGGCGCCCATACGCCGGCGTTCGGCGATCGGCATCGGTTGGTGGGCGTGGCCGTCGATCTGCCGTCGGCGCGACTGTTCGCGTTGCGGGAACCGATGTCGCGCGACGAATTGGAAGTGATCGATATTTTGGGCAACAGTCTGCTGCTCGACAATTTGCTGCCCGACCGGGCGGTGGGCGTCGGCGACACGTGGAAGCCGGCGGGAAAATTCATGGCGGTGTTTCTGGGGCTCGATAGCGCGGCGAAGTGCGACGTGGAATGCAAGCTGCGCGAAGTCACCGCGACGGTCGCCCGGTTCGAGTTGTCGGGCAACATCGAGGGGCCCGTCAACGACACGACATCGAGCATCGCCGTGAAGGGCCGCTATCGTTTCGATCTGAAAACGAAGCGAATCGACTGGTTTGCGATGTTGACGCACGAGGATCGCGGCATGAGCCAAGCGGCCGACGGATTCGACGTGAACGTCCGCTACCAGATGACGATTGCGTCGGAGGAGGAGTCGCCGGAGTTGAGCAAGGAGAAGTTGGCCGGATTGAGCTTGGATTGGACGCCGGAGTCGAGCCGATTGCGTCATCAATCGCCGTTTGGGAAGTGGGAAATCACGTATGATCGCGATTGGCATCTGAACAGCAACGCCCAGGAGATTGCGGTGTTGAAATTGATCCGCGAGGGAGCGATGATCGGGCAGTGCAACGTGACGATGCTGCCGCGCAAAGAGACGGATCACTTGATTTCGTTGGAAGATTTTCAGGAAGACGTGCGGCGGGCGTTGGGCGAAAGCTTCGGCGCGTTCGTCGAGGCCAATCAGTCGGCCGATCCGTTGGGCCGGCGCGTGTTGCGGGTCGTGGCGCGCGGAACCGTGCATGGCGCGTCGACCGATCTGCCGATCGAGTGGATTTATTACCATCTGGCCGACGAAACCGGCCGACAGGCGGCGATTACGTTTACCGTCGAGCAGGATCAGGCCGCGAAGTTCGCCGAGGCCGATCGATCGATGGCGGCGTCGCTGCGATTCGCCGAATCGGAAGGCGTGGGGCCACTTGCAAAGCGCGACCGTAAGGCTCAGACTATACCGTAGACATAAACTCTACCGTGGAAATAGTCCCATGAGCCAGTTGCCGAAGCCGAAATATATTACCGTTGCCGACTGGGAAGCCGCCTACCGCGAGGGCACCCCGCCGTGGGACGCCGGCAAGCCGCACGCCGAGTTGCTTCGCGTGCTCGAAGAATATCCGCTGCATCCGCAAACCGTGTTGGAGATCGGCTGCGGCACCGGCGCCGACGCCG
>CAZWNM010000181.1:0-5538 GCA_964635765.1 uncultured Planctomycetaceae bacterium
AGCCAAGCAAGCTGCGAACGTCGTCAACAATGCGCTGGTAGTCTAGCATGATGGTCACCGTCCACGATGGCTTACGTTATCCATGTTGATTATTTATTTTCGGAAGTCTCTACGAGGACCACTCGATATTCTTTGTTGTTCTCTTTTGGATCTTTTACAATCATTACGATTTGAGGATAAAGCCGAAAGTCTTTTATGGCCGTGCATAACGAGTCCAGTGATTTCAACTCTTCTACTCGCGAGTCAGCAGTTGTGCATTCCGTTTCGCATCTGCTAATGACGGACTCTGATTCTTGATTACTTTGTGCGTTACGTAATACCGTATCGCAGTCCGCCTTTTTACGGTCAGCATTCCTTTTGAACTGTGCAACCCTTTGGGGAGTCAGTTTTACTTTTAAATCACTATCGCTGTCGCCAGGAACCGAGCAAGAAACTGTTATGCAGCCCTTGTCTCGATCCCACTCCACTACCATCTTGACTTTTTTATCAATCATTGCTGTGTGTTTTAATTTATCCACCTCTATAGTCTCTATAGCACAGCCGGATTTTTTGGGATCGATCGTCAAGGACATCTCCAAAACGGCGGCTTTGGGCTCTTTCAATTCTTTTAATAGCGGAATCAAAGTAGAGCTGGAGGGCAAGTTTTTGACTCGAATTGGCTTCTCAATCGACAATGGGCGTCGCAACTGGCTGATGCCCGCTTGACCGTCTTTCACGAAGTAAAGCAAACAGTTGCATAAACGATCGCCTTCAAACCCGTTAAAGTTATTGGTGAGCCACTTGAACTTCAGCCCATCCTTATTTGGAATGAACTCCGCGAACCCAATGGCAAAATTGCTAGATTGGTGGCCAATCAACCAACAGCCCCACACGCCGTCGTTCTTTGTCGGCGGCCGCAACTCAAAACTCGCCTTTTCGCCTAATGCTTTATCCCCCCCAATCAATTTCAATGACGTAGTTGCAGGCCAATCGCCTTTAATGATGGTTTTTTCTTTGGTGTTTGTTTGGTTCGTTCCTGCGAGCGAAGGTGGCGGCAAATCTTTGGACACGTAAATAATCTTAATAGGCTGAGTTTTCGCATTATCGGCCGGCTTTGGGGCTGCATTTTCTTTGCCGGTTTTCTTTTCCTTCTTTCCTTTTTTCTCTCCGCGGGAAGTTTCCTTCGCACCGGCCGCCGCACCTCCATCCGTGCCTTTATTGCCTTTGCTCGCCGGCTTAGCTTCTGGAGTGGCACCGCTCTTATTGCCCTCTTTGCTAGCTTCAACTTTCGGTTGGGGGTTGGTGCCTAAATCTCCCTTCCCTTCGCCTTTTCCGCCGGAAGCATTGTCCTCATTGGCCTTGCCGGGCTTTGCACCATCCTTACCGCTTTTTGTCTGCGGCTCCGTCTTCGGCTTTGTCGTACCATCCTTTTTCTCAGCAGGCTTGCCGTCTCCATTCTTTTCCGGCGACGTGCTGACTTTCTCCTTCCCATTGTTCACGTTTTTTGGGGTAACAGGCGTAACACCTGTCGGTTTTTCCGCCTTTGCAGGATGGCTCCTGTCATTTGCACCGTCGTTTGCATTTTGGCTCGCGGTCCATTCGACACCCGCGATGAACCCGACGCCTAGGCTTATCAAAACCAATGCAATGATCCCCAATACCCACGGCCAGCGGCGAGGCGGCTTTTGGTTGGGACGATGACGCTGCGACAGGGGCGGACGCGACGCCACGCCGACAAATTGCGGCGGCGGCGGGCCAGTCAAAAAATCCGCTTCCGGCGGCATCGACAAATCAATGCCGCCCTCCGATAACGGAAAATCGTCTTCGCTAGGCAATGATTTCGGCGATGCCGTTCCGGGGGTTTGTTGCAAAGCAGCCGACGGCGGTCGAACGGTTGGCGTCGTAACGCACGGCTTGCCTGTGCGTGCCGCATCGACGTAATCGCCGCCGACCGCCGCGCCCAACGGACGACAAAGATCGAGAACGAGCACAGATGCCGCCGCACGTCGAGCCGCGACGGCCTCGGGCGTTCCATCGATGACGCATCGCCATTGGCAATCGACGCCGGGGGGCAACTTCGTAAAATACGTGCTGAACGAGACTTGCCAACGCAATGGCGGCGGCAGCAAGGCCAGGCTTTCGGCCAATAACGGCAATACGTCCATGCCGGGCGGAACAATGACTACGGCCTGCCGGTGTTTTGGGCCGACAGCCGTTTCGGCAAGGACGCCGCCCCAGCCCGCATCGCCGGCGATTTGCTGCCAGCCGCGGCAGATTTGAGGCCCTGTCTCGCCGGAGGGCACGACCGGCCCGGCGGGCAAAACGCTCGGCTCGCCCGGCCAACTGCTTCGCATGAATCCATCGGCGGCCAGCAACCAAGCCGGCCCGGCCGATGGCAGTTCCGAGGCGTCGAGCACCACATGATGGGCGAATTTGTTGCTGCGATTGGTGTAATCGAGGCCCGCGTCGCAGATTCGGGAGAGGATGTGGCAGCGACGGCCCGCCAAGGTGAGCGTTAGATGCGAAAAGGCCACGGGATTTTGCGATGCGTGCGCGTCTTGCGGCGGATAGAGATGGCGATAGCCGCTCAACAACTCCAACTGCTGCGTCAAATTGGTAGAGACGCCGCGCGTGCAGGCGATGGTGCAAAACCCGCTGCTCCCCGGCTTCAGCCCACGAGACGCCGACGTATAGACAAGTTCCAGACTCACGATGTCCTTTCCAAGTGACTCGTTAGTGCGTTACTCCGTTAGCGTGGCGACCCGCCGCGTTCTCCTGGAAAATTGGCCCAAGGCGAACCTTGGACCTCGGATGGGTTTTCGCCCTTTTGAGGCGTCTTTCGATAGGGAATCAACCCCTGCATCCATCGGCTCATGACGTACAAAAGCGGCGTTTCCGCCCATATCGGCTTGATATCCTTCGGCCGGAAGCCCATGACGTGGGTTTGCGGATCGCAACTGGGCGCGTGGCCGGTCGCACTGACGGGGATATACACTACTTGAGCCGCAAAACTTTCCGCCGCCGATACGACCTCCGGTGAAACCTGCGACAAGATCGCCCGCAACCTGTTCGATACCGTTTCCACCACGTCGAGTTGCATGGCGGATGTCGAACCGTTGGAACTCGGCGTCCAGGGCCTGTGCCACTCCTTCACATTCAATAGACGAGACCACGCATCGAGCTTGGTAACGACGACGATCAACGGTCTGGAATGTTTTTGATGTTGGCCCAAGCCCGCGAAACGGCGAACCCGCTGGGTGGCTTCCACCAAAATGGTTTCTTGCCGCACCGCGCGCTCGCGATCCAATCGCTCGGCCCTTTCCATCATTTGCGGATCGTTCGTCTTGCCTTTGCAGAGACTGCGGAAACGCATGTCTTGCGTCGGATCGAATAAAAACATCAGCGCGCTGGAAAGCGCCAAATGGCGAGTCACCGGGCTTGTGGCCGTGTCGGCTCCAGGCAAAAAACTCTCGCCGGCATTGTCGTAAACGCACAATGCCCGCGCCGCCCTCGCGACATTGCCGTAATTCGCGTGGCCATTGAGCGGCGATACCGAAAACATAAACGGACGCGGATAGCTGACACGTTGATCGCCAAAAAGAACGGTGTCGTACAGGTCGCCTTGTACCTCGGTCTTTTTGATGGCAACAATCGCTTCCTGGTTTGGATTGAGGAACTGCTGCGACTCGTACTCCTGCAACAAGCTGTTTAACGCGGCGTCGGCGTCGTTAAAACCGAGCGCGAAGTATCTTGGCAAGACTTTCCGAAGCCGCCAGGTCATTGCCGCCAAAAAATAAGACTTGCCGCACGCTGGCGCGCCTAAAATCGACACGAATGCGGCCGGCATTTCGAAGAACGGACGCGGAACAGAAAGATGGCATTTCGGACAAGCCAACTCGTGGCAAGCAAAATCCCTGGCATCAACGGCCGCCCCTTGAAGATTGAATCGGGTGGGCAAAAACCGCTGTGCATGGTCCGTCCCCAAGCGAGCGTCGCCGACTAAGTCGGGATGCGCGGCAACCCACAACGTCTGATCGGGAGGATATACGTTCCAGCAATGCGGGCAAGTCACCCGAGCTTGAATCGCAACCCCTCCGTCCAAGTGAATTGATTTGGAACTCACGGTGCCACCCCCATTTATGTGTTTCCACACCCTAGTGTCACTACACAAGCGAGGAGCATTACGCTATCGCCATGACGAGGGTATCCATTTTTACACAGGATACGAATGGCGTCAATAGACCCCTCTGTCAGGGGGCTGAATGTCGAAAATCCATCGATTTATAGAATGGCCTTCAGTTGAGGAATTGTCGCATCTACGGGTTTTTTCGAGAAAATCAGGTGCATCGAACTTCAATGGAGCATAAAATGTTCGGAATTCGGCATTGTAGAGAAAAAGAAGAGGAATCCATCGACAAGCCGCAAAACCGCCCCTTACAGTATTGAGGAGGAATGTAAACGCCGGTTGGTCCGCTCGCCTTGCCATTGCGGATGTATCGACCTGTCCAAAATATGTTCTGATAGGTCGCCGGGGCGGATGACCGTGCAGGTGAGAATGGCAGAAATCTTGTGGCCCCGTCCCGCCATACCAAGGACATCTCCAGCTAGCAACCTCTCACGCCGCTCACACTGAGAAATAGACCAAGCGGACTCGGCGGTGGATGGGTCATCTATCACCGCAAAATCAGGGCGGGAAATAGAACCGTCCGCTCGCTTGAATCTCTGATTTCGTATCCCGCCAGCCGTCAACCAACAGCAGCACAGGGCGGTACATCGTCGGATTGCAAGAAGCTCTACGCCGCTTGTCGTCGCCGCCGTCACCAAGCGTACGCGAGAAAATTATATCTTTCCGCGTGTGCCTATCACAGATCTCCTGACGGCTAGTTTTCAACCAACCTTGATTTTTTCACTGCCCAATACCTAAACCGTCTGTGTGGGGGTGGTGAAAAGGACCCAGAATATATCATCTATCTCAATGGGCCTTCCTTGCGTTCCGTTGCGTTCTCACCGGAGACGGCGGTGGATAAGCACTTGACTATCAAAGGCCCAGAAAAGGCCAAGGAGAAGGCTGGGGAGCGAAGGCGAGCCGTGTGGAATGTAATTTAAGGATGCAACTTCCGTCCAGCAAGTAATAAGCTGGTCCGTAATGTATGATAACATAATTCGGTGAAATCGCCGTCAGAATCATCATTAGTGCGGAAGTACCACTCGTGCGACGTGTTAGGCTCTTGGTGTAATAACATAAACTTCCCAGGCCGAGTCCGTAGATGGTCTGTTATCTGATCGAGTGTCATGTCGTCGATTATCATATCGTATGAACCTTATAAGTGGATATCTCGTGCCGTCACTGTTGCAAGAGAGACACAGGCGTGTGTTGCAAGATTAGCCGTTGCAACTCTTCATAGATTGACGGGCGTTTCGATAGCTCAGATTTCAGCCATCGTCTCTGCTCATCAGGAATTGTTGAGGTGGACCCGGTTGTCTAGACCACTGATTACGAATTCTTGTAATCGTTCACGGGGTGAAAAACTGATATTGGAGGATTGGAGCAGTTTGGTT
>CAZWNM010000182.1:0-5523 GCA_964635765.1 uncultured Planctomycetaceae bacterium
CGCTGCTCGACCTTCAACCGAGCGGCATCGGACTCGTTGGTGGCGTCAGCGATCCGCTGCTTGAAGTCGTTGTAAACGGCAGTCGATTTCGCGCGGCCTTCCGCATACGCCCGCTGCAAGTCGTCGCCGTGTTGGGCGACCGCCGCGTCGAGCGATGTCAACAGGGAATCGGCCGGGCGATAGGAGGATTCCGTCGCCAGGGCCGCATACTCGCGCAATTGGCCGATCCATTGGAACATCTGCCGCGTCGCCTCCGCGGCGGGTTCGCCGGCTTTCTTGGACGCAGGCATTTTGGAGACCAGCTCGCGCAATCCTTCGACACCCGACGCGTACGACCGTTTGCAGAACCGCGCCCAAGCGACGGCTTGCAGCGGCAACAGCGCCGCCGACGGCCGCTGCGCCTGAAGTCCGTTGAAATGCTGAATCGCCTTGTCGAGTTGTTTGCTCTGTTTGCTTTTGAGCAAGATGAGGCCGTAGAGCAATTTCGGCTCGGGTTCCTGGCCCGCCGCCTTGGTCGCGTCGCTGTAATCGCGTTCCACTTCTTTCATCTTGATGCGATCTTGCCGCAAATGCGCCGCCAATTTGCGAATGGCCGTTTTCGCCTCGTCGCTCAATCGCGGCGGGCGATCGTCGGGCAAGAATAACTTCGGCGTTTGCGTGACTTTCAACGCTTGCCCGGCCGACGCCATCGCGTCTTGCAGATAGTCGAACAACTCGGTCGGTTCGATCCGGCCGTCGCGGTTCTTGTCGGCCACGCCCGAGTAGCCTTGGGCCAAAAGCCACGCGAACAAGCCGTGCTTCTTTTCCGGCCATTCGGCCCCGCGTTGCTCACGGTCGCAACTGGCGATGGCCGTCACCGTGCGCAGCGGCGAGCGGCCTGGCGGCGCTTTCAGCGAGCGAATCATCTCGGCCGTCGACGGCTCGGCGGCCGCGTCGGCGCCGCCGCCCGCGTGGCTGCAATCCAACAGCAGCAGCTTTTCCTTTGCCTTGCACATCTCCAATGCATCGACCAGGGTTTGCAATGCGAGTCCGGAGACGCTCGTGCGATGGAAACTGAAATTCTTCGGCGCCAAATACACGCCGCCGTCGTCGGCCTTGTAGGCGTGGGCGGCGACGTACACCACCAGTTTGCCGTCCTCGCCGATACGATTCAAGGCTTCCGGAATGCCCTGTTCCAAGCGGACCAGGCTCTCGTCGGTCAGCAAAATCGCCTGATTTGCCGGCACCTTATAGCGATTGACCAACGTATCGCGGAATAGTTTGGCGTCGGCGGCCGCATATTCCAGCCGGCCGAGCGTGCGGTCTTCGTAATCTTGGTTGCCGATGATGATCGCCCAGCGGGTCGAGTCGGACGACCGCCGCGCAGCAACCGAAATCGCCTCGGGACTTTGCACGTCGAGCGAATCGTACGTCACCTCGACCGTGTCGCCGTCGCGCAGATCGGTCAACTCGGCCGGTTGGCCGTCGAACGTGATCTTGCATTGCGGACCGATGATGTAGGTGGTCGTTTTGCCGCCGCCATCCGGCTGCACGTCGATCGTTTTTGTGTTCGCGTCGTATTGCACCTTCTGAATGACGCCGGATTGGCTCAGCACGCGATAGGCCGAAACTTTTTGCACGCGGCTGTCGTGCATGACCGTCGCCTTGTCGCCGACATGCAGATCGGACGGCTTGAGCGTTTGTTGGTTGACGATGCGCAGTTTGTTGATCGTCACTTCGCAATCGGCGTCGCTAGCCAGCGGCAGCGAGAGCAATGTCGGCTTGTCGTCCGTGCCGACATTGAGGGTCAACTCCATTTCCTTGGTTTTGTCGTCGGTTTTCAGCGCGACGATTGTGCCCTCGGCCTTGACGAGCCGTTCGGCGGCGATTTCCGTGGCCTGGCGGCCGTTTTCGGCGCCGAGATGATGTACCGTGACCCGGTCGCCGGGCTTGAGATCGGCAAGTGAAACCGGCTTGCCGGCAAGCTGCCGCCCGTTGTTGAACGTAATTTTCAGGTCTTGCGGAACGATAACATCGAGGTCTTTGCTCTTCTCGCCATCGTCGTACGTCAACGCGAGCCGGCCGAGGTCGGCGTTGACCTCGCGGACCGTTCCCCTGGTGATTTCAGGCCGAAAAACGCGGACTTCCGTGATCGCCCGCGTGGACGTGCCGCCCGTCGGCGAAGCCACGGCCTCGCGCAACTTCGCGATGACGATCTGGTCGTGCGGCTGAAGCTCGCGGAGCAAATGCGATTTGTCGTTGATCAGAATGCGGCTGTTCGCGTCGAGTTGAATTAACTTCGCCTCGTCCTTGTCGGCGGTGCGATACGCCAGCCGCGATTCGTCGGGAAACACGTTCGTGAGGACGCCGTGAATCGCGCGGGGCGCAACAATCTTCTTCAGCGGCTCTTTCGGCCGGAAAAGCATCGCGGCGCAAAGAAGCAACGACACGAACATCGAACCGGCGGCCAGAAAACGCATGCGGCGCCGCCGCTTGTAGGCCGCCTCGCGCGCGGCGTCGGCCTCGGCGTTCGGATCGGCCGGCATCGCTTGCGCCGCCGGATTCGTCCGTAATTCCCAAAGCGCCTCTTTCGCCGACCGGCATCGCCGCTTTTGGTTTTTTACGGTCAAATGCTGAATCACTCGGGCTAGGTCGTCGGGCACGTCGGCCAGCACCCGGGCCACCGGCGGCAGCACGCGATCCGGCGCCGCGTGCCACATCATCCAGCCGATTTGCTTGTCGCGCCCGTAGCTGCCGAGGCCGGGAAACAGCGACTCGAATTGCGAGCCGCACATCAATTCATACGCGGTGAACCCGAGCGAATAAAGGTCGCTGGCCGGGCCGACGGCGCCGAACTGATCGGAAAGCAACTCGGGTGCCATGTATTTCGTCGTGCCCTTCAACAGGCTGCCGCTTTCGTCGCTGGCGCGGCGGGCCAATCCGAAATCACCCAGCTTCACCCGGCCCTGTTTGTCGATCAACAAATTGCTCGGCTTCACGTCGCCGTGAATCACGCCGTTGGCATGCAGAAATTCGAGCGCGCTCAAGCAGTCGGTCAATGCAATTCGCAGAAAATCGAGATCGATGCCCTCGCCTTGCGCGGCCGTTTGAAGATTTCCGCGCATCAACTCCAAAATCAGCCAGCCCTTCGGGCGAACGATGTCGTAGATCGTCAGAATGTGCGGATGCTGGAGCGAGGCCAGCAATTGGGCTTCCTGCCAATAGCGGGCCAATTGCCGTGGGTCGCCGAGAAACTGCTGATGGATTTGCTTGATGGCCACTTCGCGGCCCAACTCCCGGTCGCGCGCGCGGTACACCACCGCGAAATCGCCCGAGGCGATCGTATCGACGATTTCATAACGCGCTGCATCTGGCATTCACACGGCTCCTGGACGAGGAATTTGGGATTTGGGATTAAAAAATCCATGACATCCAAACTCTAATCCCCAAATCCCTAAATCCCCAAATCCCTTTCTTCTCTCAACAACACCACAATCGCGTCCTCCAGTGTCTTATCGTTTGCGGCGCTTCCCGTCAATCCCTTTTCATCGGGCCTTCGCTCGGCGTGGAGCAAACCGAGCACCTTGACATAGTCGGCGCGTTCCGTTTTCACGTCACTGCGCGAATGCGCCATTTGCGCCTCGCGCAGCAGCATTTGATAGGGCTTCAATTCTTTTTCGTCAATGGCGCCGGCGCCGAAATACTCTCGCTCGATCCGCTGGCGCGCCTCCTCTTTCGCTTGGGAATGCGGCGGTTCCGCTGATTGCATGACGCTATAAATAAGGATGCCCCAGAACATCGCGGCGACGCCGAGACCCACCAACAACGCCATCGGGCTCATCGGTTTCGCTTCGGCCGGCTTGTTCTCCTTGTTGTCGTCGTCGATGTGCAGTTCCGGCAATTTCCCGTCCGGGGCCAACAGCACGTTCGGATCGGCCGCTTCGGCGGCGATGAATCGGGCAACCTTTTTGCGCGGCGCGGGCGGAGGCGGCGGCGCGGCCGGCTTCTGAGCTTTCTCGACCCACACCCGCCCCTTGCATTGCGGACAATTGACATACCGGCCCGCCAGCTTGCTCGGAATCTGCAAGCGCGCTTTGCATCGGGGGCATTCAATTTTCAGCGGCATGAGATTAGGGGCTAGGAGCTAGGGACTAGGGGCTAGGGGCTAGAACCATGGTTGCGTTTGTACTCTAGCCCCTAGTCTCTAGCCTCTATTTTCACAACGACAATCCAAACGACAAATAATTCAGGAAAAACGGGCCGATAATCACCAACACGGTGGCGGCCATAATCAAAATGCCGGGCAGCAGCATGTTCACGCCGGCCTCGCCCGCCAACAGCTCCGCCCGCTGCGTCCGCTTGATCCGCAACACGTCGGCCTGCGTGCGGAAAACATTCGCCAGCGGCGTGCCGAGGTTTTCGCCTTGAACGATCGAACCGATAATGCTCGTGATTTCGTCGTCGGCCAAGCGGTCGCGCATGGCTTGCAGGGCCTCGGTTCGGGTTTTGCCGAGATTCATGTCGCCCAACACGCGGCCGAACTCCTGCGCCACCGGATGGCCCTCGAACTCGCCGACCGCTTGCCGGAGCGAGCCGAGAAACGTCGAGCCAGCCTCCATCAGCAGCGTGAGCAGATCGAGCAAGAATGGCATGCGCCGCTTGATGTCGTGTAGGCGTTGCCGGGCGGCCACGGCCAAGCGATGCCGCAGCCAAAGCGCGGTCGCCGCCACGGCAATCACGGTCATCGTAATGCCGTTGCCGCCCAACCAACTGACCAACAGGTATCCGTAAATCGGCGAGAGCAGCAGGGCGATCAGCTGCGTTTTGGCCAAATACTCCTCGGGCAGCCAGAAACGCGGCATTCCGGCGGCTTGAATTTCGCGGTGGATTTTCGCCAGGCCGCCGAGAAAGATGTTTCGATTCGCCCGGGCCAAAAGTTGAATGGCCGGCTGAAAAAGCCGATAGAACCAATCGGCCCGGCGCAGCTCGTTGATCCGGCTGACATCGTAGCGCCACTCCTTGCCTTGTTCGAGGTCTTCGCTTTCCAGAACGCGGACGATCCACCAAACCAACGTGGCGACCGCGCAGCCGACAGCGGCGCAGCCAGCCAGTTGCAAAACGCCGCTTGGGGCGAACTCGGCGAATAAAAAGGGAATTGATAACGCGGTCATCATATTTATTATGTCACGTTTTGCAGCAAATCATTGTGTAAGAAGGAAAAAAGGGAAATGGGGAAAATGGAAAACAAAAAATGATTGTCTCTCTTCCCGTTTTTCCTCTTTTCCATTTTCCCTCCTCTTACACTTTATCGCGCACAGCCAATTTTTAGTCTTTTCTCAAATGTCCGGGTTCAGAATCAAACGGGCCCAGAAATACGCGGCGGTGTTCATCAACAGCGCGAGGGCCAGCAGGATTTGGCCCATCGACGTGGTGAACAACAGCGTCGTGTTTCTCGGCTCTATAAAATAATATACCGCCAAAATAATGGCGGGCGCCATCGCCATGTAAACGGCCGATTTCCGCGCCTGGGCGGTTTCGGCCAGC
>CAZWNM010000183.1:0-5497 GCA_964635765.1 uncultured Planctomycetaceae bacterium
ATATGCGCGGCGGGGTCATTGAGCGTGAAAATCGCCAGGCCGCGTCGCACGTCCGCCTCGTTAATTTCCGTTGATTTGGCGGACGAATTCGATACCCGAATTCGAGCTTCGCCTGTTCTTCCATGTCGCGTAAAATAGGCACGCCGCCAAAAACGCCAGTGCATAGGCATAATGAGGCACGAGGAGAATGCGCCACCACCACGCGGCTCGAATCCATTGCGGCAGATAGCCGGCCATGATCGCTCTCGCCAGAAAGCCCGTCCACGACACAAAATAGAATGGCGCCGTCGAAACGATCGTCAGGACGGCCGGCCATCGGTTCGATGTTTGCAATGACATGAACGCCCACAAAAGCGGCAACGCCAAGAGAATGGCGTCGTAATGTTTGTGATAGACGGCCAGCAAACTAAAAACGGCGACAATGGAGTACGCGAGCACTTCGTCGCGGCGGTTTCGCGGTTTTCCCAACATCCACAACGTCGCCAATGCCATCGCTCCAGCTAAACCCAGCGCCGAAAAACTTATCAGCATGTTATTGGAAAACAACAGGCGCAGCGGTATTTGCAAGTCCACCATTCCGTAGTCTATCGAATTGGCCGAGGACGAATCGTTCAAGCCGCCGGGGCTGAAAAGTAGCCGATAGTTTTCCTGCAACGTCGAAATCCAGTCGATGTGGTGGATATACAACTGTCCTAGACTGACGACTACGAGCGTCACACCGACGACGGCCGCCGACAACCACGTGCGCCATCGCCAATGGGACAAGGCAAGGAGGAGAAAAAAGACGCCCATTTGCGGCTTAACGCATGTCGCCAATGCCAACATTACGCCGGCCAGCCAATCGCGCTGTCTCGTTTCACAATAGAGGCCTAAGACGATCAGAAACGTGGCGGGAATCGCCAGTTGTCCGATGATAATGTTGTGGGCGGTGGGGAACATGAAGAAAATCAACGCCATATAGCCCATGCTGGATCGATTCGTGGGAGACCAACCCGCTATTCCAACCAGCAAAACCAATAACGTTGCAATGAGGAGCGCTATCTGAAAACCCGCCCACAATATCTTGGCCGTCGGCCAGTCGAGCAAAACGAACGGCGTCAGCAGCGGGAAGGTCACGGGGACGTTGACGATGTGAAAAACATGTTTTGAGTCGTCATCGCCGGCCGCAATCAGTATCGACTGCGAATTGCTGCGATCGTACGGATTGCTGCCCTGCAACCATGCCCGCGTGCCGGCGTAGAAACATCGGAAATCTATAAAGGAGCCGAGCATTACGGCTCGCACAGGGCCGCCGCAAATAAAAAAGATGCACGCCAACGCCAACAGCAACGCCGATATGCCGCGAGGAAATCGCCGAGCAAGATCGTTGTTTCCCGTTGGAACATCCGCGGTCATCGGCGATTGGTCAGCCATGTCAACAACTCCACGACGGGAATGCTCATCCGAGCGGCCCTGACGAACGATTGAAATCTATGCTTCCTTGATTTGCTCCACGCGGCTGACCACTTGGCCATCGCGCTCCGATTGCGTCACCGGCTCAGCGGGTTTCCGCCAAAAATCCCTCCATGCGTTATAACCCAGCAGAGGCTTAAACACCAGATGTGGTGCAAGGTTTTTGTGACCCGGCACGTTCGAGTGGATTGTACTGGCCCAAGCTAGCGACCCGCGGAGTCCACCGATTCTTTACACACCAACGGTTCACCGCACTGAACGCCCAGACAGACGCAAAACGCACGTTGCCGAGCCACTGGAATAGAACATATCGGGCACAACGCTATCTCAAGTGGTGCGGGAAAATAAAGCCATGATGCTGTGGAGCTAGCCACCTTTGTCCTGCGCATCGGTGTTGCTGAGACAATGGTAAAATAGGGATAATAGGCAGCAAGTGTTGTGTCGTCAATTAGTTTATGCAAGGTTTCTCATATTACAAATGGAGCCTCCGACAAGAAAGGACGATAAAGTCGAGGACTCACCGTTACAATCGTTACAGTTTGCCGTATTGGAAAAGACAACGCATTATGCCAGCTCGCGTTCCAAGCCAGCAACAGGGTGAGTGTCTTCGTCGTTGGGGCGCGGCGATGGGGGCGCGATTTCCAGCGGCGGCGGTTGGTGCCCTGTTGCTAGCCGTTGGCGGCTTCGCGGAGACCTGTTCTGCACAGGAAGGACAGGTTCAAAACACGACGCCTTTTTCTTCCGTCGGCGATCTGGCAGTGAACGTCTTGACGGCCCATGAATCGGGTCACGAGGCGGGGCCTGCTGAGAATGCGCCCAAAGAACAGGCGGCGGAAAAAGCGAAGTCGGAAAAAAGCGACGATGACGAATCGAAGGACGAGTCGGACAAGAAGAAGGACGACGAGAAGGAATTCAAGGTCGAGAACTTCAACGTCTGTGGTCAGGCGACGGTCATCACCCAGTGGAACGGCCCATTCCACTCGCCGTATGTCGGCCAGCACAGTTTTCTGCCGATCCATGAATGGGCAAGCTCCGATACGGCAACGTTGTTCTTTGGTCTTCGTTGTTGGAAAGGGGCCGAATTGTATTTCGATCCCGAGGTTGCCGGCGGCCTCGGGCTTAGCGATGTCCATGGCATCGCCGGATTTCCCAACGGCGATATCACCCGGGTCGGCGATCCTGCCGCCATACCCTATGTCGCCCGGCTGTATTTGACGCAAACCGTTGGCTTTGGCGGCGAACAAGAGAAGATCGAATCGGGCCAGAACCAACTGGCCGAGTACAAGGACATTTCGCGATTCACATTCGCCGTCGGCAAAATGGCCGCCACCGATTGGTTCGACCAGAACGCCTACAGCCACGATCCGCGCACGCAATTTATGAACTGGTCGTTGATGTACAACGGGGCGTGGGACTATCCGGCCGATGTCCGTGGTTACACGTATGGCATGGTCGCCGAGTTGAATCAGAAGAGTTGGGCGCTTCGCTACGGCATTTTCGGCGAGGCTTCGGAAGCCAATGGACCGGATATTGACACGAACTACAATCTTGCGCATGGCCAAGCGGTGGAACTGGAGACTCGCTACCAGTTTTTGGGACACCCGGGAAAGACCAGGGCAATGTTCTACTGGAATCGGGCGAATATGGGCAATTATCTGGAAGCGTTGGCGATGAAGCCGGTCGATCCGGTGATCGAGGACACGAGTTCCTACGATTCCGTCAAATACGGCTTCTGCCTCAATTTCGAGCAGGAATTCACGAAAGACCTGGGCGGCTTTCTCCGGTTGGGTTGGAACGATGGGCAGACGGAAAGCTGGGCTTTTACGGAAATCGACCAAACCGTGTCGTGCGGCGTGGTGCTGAAAGGCACGCGATGGCACCGCGAACAAGATCAAGTCGGCACCGGCATGGCGATCAACGGCCTTTCGACCGCGCACCGCGAGTATTTGGCGGCGGGCGGTTTGGGATTCATCTTGGGCGACGGTCAATTGAACTACGCCCCGGAAATTTGCTGGGAAACGTATTACCGTTGGCAGGTACTCAAGGACAAGTCGATTTGGATAAGTCCCGACCTACAATTGGTCGCCAATCCCGGCGACAACTGCGATCGTGGTCCGGTGGTCATCGGCGCGTTGCGCGCGCATGCCGAGTTCTGACACCGCCAAAGCAGAACGCTTTTCAACCGGCGTTTACATCCGTGCGTATAATTGCCGTCGTCCAGACTGCGAACCATCAATTTACGGAGGTTACCATGCGGATTCTTGCATTGGGGGTGGCCATGTTGATCGGCGTTCATGCGGCCAATGCCGCCGTGCGGACGAAGGTCGTGGAATACAGGCAGGGAGATGCCGTTCTTGAAGGATACATGGCGTGGGACGACGCCGTCCAGGTGGCTCCAACGTAATGCCAGACCTCCAGGCCGTCCGAAGAATAGCCCGAACCGACGCCGAACGACAGATAGACCAGATCGCCGAGAACGACACGAGAAAAACCAGAAGAAGCACGTTCTGACCACCGGCGCAATCGTAATGCTGGTTGACAGTTGCGGGTCGGCCAGGTATCTTGAACTCTATGGCCTGCCCGACGCGCAACTACCGCGGTTGCACGGGGTAGGGACACCCACACTCGGTTTGAGTCGAAACATTACGATACGTGAGGACATAGCATGTCGGACTTCCACGAAAATATGGATCGACGTTCGTTTGTAAAACTGGGAGCATTGGGCGCGGCGGCGGCTGTGTCCGGACTCGCGGGAGCACAGAATGCGGCCGCGGCTCCGGCCATTGATCCCGTGCTTCGTACGCTGGGCCGAACGGGTCTCAGGATTACGCCCGTCAGCATGGGCGCCATGCGCACCAGTGAAGCGGGCGTGATTCGCGCGGCGTTTGACATGGGCGTGAACTATGTGGACACCGCGCGCGTCTACATGGCAGGCAAGAACGAAAAAATCGTTGGCGAGGCGCTGAAGGGCTATCGCGACAAGGTCTACGTCGCCACGAAGGTCGTTCCTGGCACGCCGGTCGTGATGAAGAATTCCATCGACGCGAGCATGGCCGCATTGGGCCTGGATCACGTGGACATCCTTCAGTTGCACAGCGTTACGACCAAGGCTGGAGTGATGGACAAGACGTGCCGCAATGTCCTCGGCGAAGCCAAAAAGCAGGGGAAGATGCGGTTTATCGGAATTACGTGCCACAAGAATGAAGCGGACGTCCTCAACGCCCTTGCGGACGATCCGGACAAGTTTTTCGATGTCGTGCTGGTGACCTACAACTTCAACAGCAAACCCGCCGTCAAGGAAGCCATCGCCCGGGCGGCCAAGGCCGGTATCGGCGTTATCGCCATGAAAACGCAGGCGGGCGGTTACAAAACCGGCGCGTTGGGCGACCTCAGCCCGCACCAGGCCGCGCTGAAGTTCGTGTTGCAAAACCCGAACGTTACGGCAGCCATCCCGGCAATGGTGGACTTGAATCAGGTGAAAGAAGACGTGGCCGTGATGAACATGAAGTTCACCCAAGCGGACGTCGATATTCTAAAACGCTACCAGCAGGCGACGGCGGATGTTTATTGCCATCGTTGCGGCGCCTGCACGCCTTCCTGCAGGGCCAACCTCGACATCGCCCATATCAACCGTAGCTTGATGTATGCGGAAGGGTACGGTGATCTGGCGTTGGCGCGTTCAACCTATGCGGAACTCGCGCCCGCGATGAGGGCGACCGCATGCAGCGACTGCGCCGCCTGCGCCGCCCGATGCCCAAACGGTTTGAACATCGCCGAACGCATGCAGCGGGCGAGGGAAGTGTTCGCATGAAAGGATGAATGATGCGATGGCTGGCAGTTGTTGCGTGGTTCATGACGTGCGAGATGGCATGGGCCGCCGCGCCCGGCGTTGGCCCCCTTCGCACGTTGATGGACAAGTCGGCGTTGCGGGACGGATGGACCAAGTCGGACAAGGCGGAGTTCTTCGACAAAGACACGCTTTTTAATCTGGTGGACGGCGAGGCGGAAGCCTATTTTCCTTACGGATTCCAAGGCGCGGTCTCGG
>CAZWNM010000184.1:0-5491 GCA_964635765.1 uncultured Planctomycetaceae bacterium
CCAAGAACCACCAGTGCTCGAAGCGAAAAGTCCGCATCAATTTCATCGGCCAGACGCCGCTGCCCATGCACAGGCCGGCCACTACTACGACAAGCACACCAACTGTGGTCTCCATGGACTTGCTCTCCGACTTGGGTTCGATCAGGATTTTTTGCGGTACGTTATCACGGCTGCGCCCGGTTGACTCTTAATAGGAACGATCAGTCCGTCGTTCAGCAACTGCCGGCCGAAGTTGTGATGGAGTACAAACTCCGTCGTGCCCGGCTGCCGGAAACAATCATACTCTACAGGGTTCAATGGCAGCACATAGTTCGCCGCGCCCGACGGTCGGTCCGCAGAAATGTCCACCGCCTGAATGTCGGCCAGGATCGGCGTGTCCTTGTCGCCGGTATTCTTGAAATACAGGGTCCATTCGACGGTCGGGAAATCGCGGTACTCGACGCCGACGCAGCGGATCACCAAGCCGGTCTTCGGATCGGTAAAGATGACGGTGTGCTGTGTCCGCTTATCGTCAAGTTGTTGAGTGGCCCGGTGCGGTTCCCACTTGATCAGCAATTCGGCCGACGGCTTGCCGTCGTAGGTGAACGAGAACCAAGGCTTCGCGTTCGCACCGCCCTCAAAGTTGGCCGCCGCCCAACGCCGGGCTTCGGACAACTCGGCGGTCGTGGGAGAAACGGCCGCGGCGAACTGCGGACCAAAACCCGTTAACACCACGAACAAAGCAGGAAGGAGCAGTCTTATTGGCATGGGCTGTGACCCTTTGTCGAACGGTCGTTATCATCTGCGGGTTGTCTGTGGGTCTGCCAAATAACGACTCACGTGATGCCGCAATAACTTTGTGGCCGTGTCCAAGTCGCCAACGTGGAGAGCCTCGACAATCGCACCGTGATCCTCCACGCCACCCACCACCCCGTACAGCATCGGTCGATACTTCTGGAAGAACGCCTGGAGCAAGTCACAGAACGAGGCCAACGGCGTGATGTCGCTCGCCTCGACCAATCCCCGGTGGAACGCGATGTCATAGTCGATCCAACGCTGATCGGCCGCGTTCCTGGTTTTTGGCGCCGCGTCGGCCAGCCTCCGCAGCCGCGAATACAACGATGGGTTGTTCCGCATCTCTTCCACCGTGTAGAAGAGCGCCCCGGTCTCGACCACCATGCGAGCCTTCAGCAGCTTATCGCGAGGATAGTCGCTCAAGGCGAAATGAAACCCAAAATATTCGCTGACGCGATCAAAATCGAAATGATCCAAAATCATGCCCCGGCGCGGCACGGCGTCGATGATTCCCAGAAAGTCGAGCGCCTTGGTGGCCTCGCGAACCACCGTCCGGCTTACGCCGAACCGCTCGATCATTTCCTGTTCGGTCAACAAGGGGTCTCCCGGTTTGAGCCCTTGGGCGATGATGTGTTTGCGGAGTTGCACCGTCAGTTCTTCGCTCAGTCGCTTGCGGCGGCTTCGAGGTTTCTTCGCACGCACCATGTCGGTTGGCCTTCCTTCTTTTCTCGGCTGTCGCTTGACAAGTTCTAATCATAGTATGATAATGATTTTCAATCGTCTGTGCAAGGGTCGTGAAAAGATTTTTGGCGAAAGCTGGTGTGGTGTAAATATCTGGAAATGCGCCATGCAAAGGCCGTAATTGCCACGCAGTGTGCTAGGCGTTAATTATCATATGATATGTGCATAAGACACCATATTCTAGCCTGCCAACCCATCGAGTTTCCTTGGGAAGTCCGAAAGTGTTCAAATCCACCTGCGGCGGCCCAAGTCGATCGGACGACGCAAGCAACATCTTTGCCTGGACAAAGGATATTGTACCGAGTTCACGGAGACGCTTTCGCGGCGTCTGCGATACATTTTGCACGTTTCGCGCAAGGGCGAGGTGCAAGTCAAACGTCGTCCCGGCCAGCGAGCCCGTCGCTGGGTAGTCGAAGGCAGCCACTCTTGGACGAACCGCGCGCAGCGTCTTCTTGTCCGTTGGGAAAAGAAAGTCGGCAACTACTTGGCTTTTATCCATCTGCACTTTGCCTACATCGCCTTGAAACATGCGGGAGTTTTGGGATAGGCCCTAAGTGTCGCACCTTCCCAGAGTATGTGTTGGAATCCCCGACATTTATTTCTATGCGGGCCCAAAGGCGTCCTTACCGCGACCGTAAATCCTCCCGAGACACCGCATGCGGCGCAGCCCTGGCATTGACTACCACGAATACCGTAGATGTGACGGCAGGCATCCCGATCCCAAGCAATGGCCCAACCGAAGCATTGTAGCGATCGTTGACTTGGGTGACGCCGTCGATGCGTTCGTACGGACGCCGATAGTGGTTGTTGGCGGCGGCAAGGTCGGCGTAGGCGTTCACAACCCATTCCTTGGCTTCTGTCGGATGCTTGCGCCACAGTGTCGTCGCGACTCCGAGACTCATATAGTACCAGTAGCCGCCGTCCTGGTAGGCGTTGTATCCGTAGGCAAGGTTCTCCCAATGCGGCGCAGTCGTGTGCGGCCAGACATGGGATCCAGGAAATCTGTCGTCGGCCTTGCGAGCCATCCGAACAGCGCCGCGGCAGCCGGGCGTCATATTAAACAGGTCGGCCGCGCCGCCCGACGCCTTGTCGGCGGCATAACATCGCGCCAGCCAATCGGAGGCGGCGTCGGCCTGGGCGTCGGAGAGTATCCCTGACCAGACCGCATACCCGGTAATGTCGGGCGACGCCATCGTGGGCGATCCTGCCCCGACACCCCACGGCAGATATCCGGCCGGTGTGAACTGCGCTCGTAGGGCATCGCGCATTGCATCCGCGGTTGTGCTCCATGTTTCCGCTCGGGCGGAATCAGAGGCATGATCGTACATATCAGCCAGGGCGCGGGCGGCGTTGCAGGCCAGGACCGACGTCCCCAAGTCATCGCCGGGAAAGCCGTAGGAGTCATGGAAACCCCACATGACGCACGGGCCGCTGGTTTCCGCGATACCGCTGGCCCCGACGTGCCCCGCGGTTGTCCATTGGGTGACTAGTCCCGTCTTGGGATTGCGCGGCACGCTGTTCCAGGCATCCGCAAACCGTTGGGCCTTTGCCTTGAACCACGACTGCCACACGGCGTCCCAATTAGCCTTGTGGCCATAGTGCCAAGCCAGCGTGATGAAGCACATGGCCTCGTCCATCGAGGGGCGGTTGAAGTAGGCAGTCACGTCGCCGTAGCATTCGCTCGGTCCCCACCCGTAGCGCCCGTCGGGATAGATATGGTCGGGAATCGCTCCCTTAGGATATGTGTACGCGCCGACAGTCTTGTTCGCCTTGAGCTGCTTGCGCGCCATGAACTCGACGGCGTCCTTCACCTCATCGGCGGTGACCCAGTAGCGTCCGGCCCCTTCCAGTTGGTAGAGAAAATCGCGGCCGAACACGCCTGCCTTGCGGTAGATGGAGCCCGGCGTGTAGATGTGCGTGCCGGCTGGCATAGCCTTGTCGGTCACAGGCGTCTTGGAGCCGTCGAAGATGCTTTTGGCCCTCGCTAATACGGCCGCGTGCAACGATATCGGAACGGGGACGCACATCTCGCTCTCGCCGTCGCTGTACGCCCGGTAGCGGTCCATGTGTGTCTGGAAAGGCCTGTTAGCGTAGCAAACGGCGTAGCCCAGCGCGAATGTCCCATGGCCTGGCGCGACGGACATCGTGACGCTCTTGCGCTCGCCGGGCTTGAGGCGAATGACGTTGGGCGACAGTTTTGCATTAGGGTTGAATTCAAAGGCCAGCATCATGTACGATGTGCCGGCGTTCAGCACGTCGAATGTATGAGTGGCCGACACGGACGCAAAATCTTCGACCGCAGTCGTTCCCGTCTTGTAGAACAGAGACTCGTACTTCAGGACCGCGACCTTGCTACGGTGTGCGAGGTCGCCCGATTTCGGCGGCTCGGCCCATGCCGCGCCGACGTACCACGCCACGAATCCAAGCGTCACCAGCCACGGCGTCCATCCCCATTCGTTGTCGCCAGATTTCATCCGCGTCATCACATGCTCTATCATGGGCTTCTCGCCTTGTCGGAAATTGCCCACACTATAACTTGGCAGGGCTCGTAGCACAAGGAATGCGAGTCAGTCGATCGGACCGAAATTACATGGGAGGATCGACTTTCTCATTTCGCGTGCCGTGCAGCCCGCACGGCTTCCACCCATTTTGCCGCAGTACTGGTGATGGTGGAAGAGTCCCCCGTCGCATAGGCGATCGGCTCCAGCCCATTGGCCAAAAAAGTTACAATCTCGACACCGGCGGCGATATAATCCTTGATTCTCAGGAGGGTCATGCCGCCGGCCGCCATCATGTGTAGCCCGGGGAATGGCCCCAGCACATCGATGAAGAAACCGGGCCCCACACAGGCGGCTGGAAACACCTTGATAATGTCCGCGCCCAGTTCGACGGCGTTCATAATCTCGGTGGGCGTGATCGCGCCAACTACGCTTACCACGCCATGGCGTTTGCAGGCTTCGATCATCTCACGGCTTGTGCCTGGACTGGCAATGAATTTCGCTCCCGCCTCAACAGCCAAATCAACAGTCATGCCATCTGTGATCGTTCCCGCACCGAGAAGCAGATCCGAGGGCAAACTGGCAATGCCTTCTTTGAGTAATTGCAGGACGTTCGGCATTGTCATCGTGTATTCTATACACCCGATGCCGGCATCGTAAAACGCCTTGCTGGCCAGGAAGAGGTTTTGTACGTCACTGGTTCGAAACACGGGCAAGATACCCGACTTGCATAGCCGCTGAATAACTTCTTGTTTGTTCATGATTAACTTGAAAGCTCCTGATCCAATGCACAATTTCAATTATGCTGTCCCCTTGCTCACGCAGCCAGCCAGCCGACGGACATCCCGAGTTGCTTGGCCACACTCTCGTGGCTTGCCAACACATCTTCCGGCAGCATGACGCCTTCGGCCAGGGCCTGGCGCTTCTGCCGTTCGCTTTCCCCTGGTACTGACGCTCAACAGCAATTCGCCAAAGGTTACGATGCGTTTCATGGGGATCAATCGGGGGTAGGGTTCGGTGCAGATGCACCATCATGTCCATTTTTCCATAGGGTGTGGTCTCGCAACAAGTGAGTCGCCACCTCCAATTTCTCCAAGTGGAGGGCCTCGATAATTTGGATGTGCATGTCCCTCACGTTGCGCGAAACGACCAGAGCGCCACGCGACTCTTGAAAGAATGCTTGCAGCAAGTCAGAGAAAGAGGCCAGTGGAGCGATACCGCTAGCCTCGACCAGCCGCCGGTGGAAGGCGATGTCGTACTCGATCCACGCATCGGGAAGATCACCATCGGGGGCCGATTTCGCCAAACGGTGAAGTGCACCATAGAGAGCGGGGTCCCTTTTCATCGCTCGCATCGTGTAGTACAGCGCACCCGTTTCCAGAACCATCCGCGCCTCATAAAGTTGTTCCCTGGGATAGTCGCTCAGGGCGAAATGGAAACCAAAGTATTCGCTGGCACGATCGAAGTTAAAATCGTTC
>CAZWNM010000185.1:0-5491 GCA_964635765.1 uncultured Planctomycetaceae bacterium
CGCAAGCAGCCCGTGATAAATGTCCTTGAACCGTTCGAGCGTCAACGGCTCGCCGGCCTCGGCCGAGGCGTGCGCGAGTTTTTCGAATTCGGCGAACATCGTTTGGCGGATGATCGTCGCGCGGATCGAGTCGATCTCATGATTCAACAGATACGCCCGTTCCTTGTCGTCCCTCGCATTTTTGAGCATGTGTCGGCTCAGCAGCGTTTCGTTGAACGTGCTGGCCACCTCGGCCACGAAAAGCGAGTAGTCGTAGTAGGCGAACGGCTGCGTCTTGGCCGAATAATAGCTGTGCATCGAGTGTCCGCCCTCGTGGGCGATCGTGAAAACGTCGTTGAGCACGTCGGCCTGATAGTTGATCAGGATGTACGGCTTGCCGTCGTACGAGCCGGACGAAAACGCGCCGCTCTGCTTGCCGACATTTTCATAGCGGTCGCACCAGCGATCCATAAGCCCCGCTTGCAGCACGCCGCAATACTCGTCGCCCAACGGCTTCAGGGCCGCGATCACGAGCGCGACGGCCTCGTTCCACTCGCGATGTGTTTCTTGCGTCACGATCGGCGCATAGGTGTCGTATTGATGAATCTCCCTGAGGCCCATTTTCCGCCGCCGTAGGTCGTAATAATGATACAATGCCGGCAGTTGATGGTGGATCGACGTAATGAGATTGTCGTAGACCGAAACCGGTATGTTGTCGGGAAAAAGCGACGCTTCGAGCGCCGACTTGTAATTCCGAGCCTTCGCGTAATAAATGTCTTGTTGCACCGAAGCGTTCAGCGTCGCCGCCAGCGTGTGTTCGTGCGCCTTGTATTGGCCGTAATACTGATGAAACGCCGTCCGGCGAACGCTACGGTCGGGCACGTACAACATCGCCGTGTACGTGCCGTGGCTCAACTCGATTCGCTTGCCCTTGGCGTTTGTTATCGTGCCGAACTTGATGTCGGCGTCGTTCAATTGCCGGAATATCTGCGTTGGCGAGCCGGCCACTTCCGATTGCATGGCCAGCAGCCGCTCTTCGTTGCCGGTGAGCGTGTGCGGCTTGAAACGGAGGATTCGGGAGAGCAAGAGCTTGTAGGGCGCGAGCGCCGGCGATCGCAGAAACTCGTCCATCTTCGCCGGCGGAATGGCCAAGATTTCCGGCTGCATGAAACTCGACGCCTGACCCGCCTCGCTGGCGGCCTTGGCGAACCGGCCTCGCCGCCGTTGACTGTCGGCGTTGGTTTGATCTTCCGTCACCTTCAGATTCGCGTAAACGCCCAGTCGCTCGGCCGCGCGGTCGATGTCGAGATTGAACTTGATGCAAGCAGCCAGCGAGTCGGCGCTGTCGGCCAGTTTTCTTTGAAACCCGGCGAAGCCCTCGATTTTTTTCTTCCACGCGACAAACGCTTTTTCCCAAGCGGCGTCGTCGGCGAACAGACTCGACAAATCCCAAGTGTCAGCCGGCTTGACTTCGCTGCGAAGCGGAATTTTTTTAATGGCTTTGTCGCCGGCGGCGGCATCCGCTTGCGACGACTTTGATGCGGCATCCTGTGCAACAGCCGAGCCGCCGACAATGGCAGCGACGGCGGTCGCTCCGGTCGTTTGAAGAAATCCACGACGATCCATATTATTCCTCTCATTCCTCGCTGAAAAATGCGATTGTGATATTTCGATATGTGATAGTTGCGGAGCCGACGCTTTTCCTGTGCAACGGCCGTCGTCCCACGGGGGTTAAGATACACGTGCCAAGGGCGGTTGGCTAGCAGGCCTTAAAAAAACATCGGCTTATTTTCGCCGCACGCTCACGTTCAGCTCGCCGGCGGCGTCGCTCAATTTGCCGGCCGAAACGTTGATTTTCAAGAAAAGCGTGCCGGTTTGGACAGGCGTCAAGGTCGCTTCAAGACCGATGGCCGTCGGATGCGCCAAGGCGCTGGCGCTTTCGGCCGTCGGATGATCGGGCCGCACGGCCGCCAGCAAAATGCCGAGCGGACGGCCCTGATAGTATCGGATCGAAACTCCGCCCGGCTCGCACCACCAGATTTTCGTGGTTTTGGCCACTTGGTAGCGGCCGGAGGCGACGCAATGATACGCGACGCCGGCCTCCAATCGCAGGCCGGTGTTTTGCCACCCGCGATCGGCCGCCACGGCGACGTCGCCCGACGTTTCGGCGTCCTTGGTCTTGATTCCAGCAGCCGAAGGCGGCTTTTTGCGACCGGGCGTGAAATCGATCGCCGAGCGAGCGACGTCGTAGCCGTAGTCCATGTTGGCCGCCATGATTTGCCATTCCTCGCAAAGTTCCTGCCAATCGGGCTTGAATAGCCGATAAAATCGTTCGTTGAAATCTGGCTGCCGCACGTCGGCAATGAGTTGGCGGAAGCGTTGTTGATAGCGAGGATGGCGGTCGAGCAGCGTGGTGACCGCCCAATACCAGGCGTACGATTCCGAATCGCCGTGCAATGTCGGCGGCAGGTCGATGACCTGCTGGAACCGCAACACTCGGTGTTCGGCCACGGCTTTTTGAATGAGCCGCACGCGTCCCCAGCCGAGCGATTCCTCGAGACTTGGCGGCATCGCGGCAAGCGTCAGCCGGCCGTCCTGCCAGCGGTGCGTGCCGAAATATTCCGCCGTGCCCTCCATATACCACGTCGGGCAATTGCAGTGTAGCAAGCAGTGCATGAATCCATGCGTGCTCTCGTGCAAAAACAACTCACGCCGATAATACTCTTCCGACTGATTGAAAAGCCACGAGCGGTTGCCGATGGTATAGCCGTTTGGGAACCTGGGCAAATCGGGCGGCAACAATCCGGCGGCGGCGAATTTTTCCTTATCCTTCATCAGACAGACGGTTTGCCGCCAGTCGGCCGTCGCGGCTTCCAAAATGCCGAAATACTCTTGCCACTGGGGGACGGCTTGTTCAAAGATTTCGGGCAGGGAGTCAACGGCCTCGCTTGCGGGGAGGTCGGTGTAAAGCGTCATGTGAATGCCGGCGAGTTTTCGAATACCCTGTTCGGCCAGCGTGTCGTCACTCGGCGGTGTCGCAGCCGCCGCCAAAATTGGCCAAAAAGCGAAAATAACGGTCGAAATGGCTATGGCCCAGGCGGCTATTTCGATCGCCACGATCATTTTGGGCGCAGCGGTCATTCTGAGTGCAGCGAAGAATCTCGCGGCCGGTCGATGAAATGAACGAAATTCCTCGCTGCGCTCCGAATGACGCCATTTTCCGGTGTTTTTAGCCATCTCAGTCTCAAGGTCATGCAGTTTTTCGACCTGCTCGCCATCATGCCATCCCACTAGTATACTGCGCCTGTTGACCAAGATGCGGCGTGGCATCGGGACAATCAATTGACCGGTCCCGGTCGGCTGACTAAGCTGGAGCGTTATGAAATACCGTTTGACGCTCCTAACCGCGATCATTCTGGCGTTTGCAGGCAGTGTGCTTGCCGCGCGGCGGCTGGAACACTCATTTCGGGTGGAATGCACACCACGATGGGAATGCAATAGAATCGTCGCCATGTCGCCCAGCATCGCCGAAACGCTCTACGCCCTTGGACTTGGCGACAAGATGGTCGGCGTTACACGCGACTGCCAATATCCGCCCGAGGTCGAAAAAATCAAGAAACGTGGCTGCGTCGGCGGCTATTACGATCCAAACGTCGAGGCGATTTTGGCCCTCAAACCCGACCTCGTCATTATGCTCGAAGAACAGGCCCAGTCGATGCCAAATTTCGGGTCGCTGAATCTGGAAACCCTCGTAGTTTCGCACAAAACCGTGGAAGGGGTCATCAAGTCGTTTCGCACGATCGGGGGCGTTTGCGGGCGAGGCGCGGAAGGCCGGGCGATGGCGAGCCAATTTCGGGCACGGTTGGACGCCATTCAAGCGAAAACCCGATCGCTGCCTCGGCCACGGGTGCTTTTCGCCCTCGATCGGACCTTCGGCTGCGGCCATTTATCCGACCTTTACGTCGCGGCCGACGACGGCTATATCGACACGTTGATTACACTGGCCGGCGGCGAAAATGCCTACCGACAGCAGGGCGTTCGCTACCCAGTGGTTTCGACCGAGGGCATCTTGAGCGTGAATCCCGACGTGATTATCGACATGGTGCCGCCCGAGACCGTCGACAAATTCGGCCGGCCGGCGATCCTTGCCGATTGGAACGACGTCAAGCAGACGAGGGCCGTGGGGAACCGTCGCGTGGTAATTTTCGACCAAAGCTTCGCCTACGTTCCCGGTCCGCGTTTTTTGCAATTTGTCGAAGCCCTTGCCCGAGAGCTTCATCCTGAAGTCAAGTGGGATGAAGGATGACAACATAAAAATGCGAAACCTGAACACCGATGTCGTGTTGGAAGCTCGCAAGTTCTCTTGCCACGTCGACGGCAAGGCGATTCTGCGCGACGTTTCGCTTCAAATTCGACGCGGCGAATACGTTTCCATCGTCGGGCCGAACGGCGCCGGCAAAACCACGCTGCTTCGCGCGTTCGACCGAATGATGATCGGCACGGTGTCCGGTGAGCTCGATATCTGCGCCATGCCGTGGAAAACTTGGAAGCAATCGGACTTGGCCAGGCTGGCGTCGCTGGTGCCGCAGGCCGACAGCCGTGTGCCGCCGTACACGGTCGAGGAATTTCTGCTTATGTGCCGATATCCGTACATGAGTCCCTTCGCCACGATTCGGGCCGACGACCGCAAAGCGGCGCACGACGCGATGGTGAGCGCCGGCGCGATTGCGTTTGCCAAGCGGCGGCTCGACACCTTAAGCAGCGGCGAGCGGCAGAGGGTTTATATCGCCGCGGCATTGGCCCAAGGCGCTCATATTTGGCTGCTCGACGAGCCGACCACGTTCCTCGACTACCGTTGCCAGAATGAGATTCTTTCGCTCGTGGCGTCGGCCAACAAGGAGTTCGACGTGACCGTGGTGGCCGTGACGCACGATCTGAACCATGCGGCGTTGGAAAGCGATCGGATCATCGCGCTCAGCGAGGGCGAGTTGGTTTTTTACGGCACGCCCGAGCGGATGATGAAGCCCGACGTATTGAATCGCATTTACGGCACGCCGCTGTTGCTGGTCGATCATCCGACGTCGGACATGCCGATGATCGTGCCTCGCATGACCCCGGAACGAAACAAGGAGTTGGCCACGTGGCGAGAGCAATCGCGCGAGAACATGAAATAGGATTCGGCTGGCAACTCGGCGCGTTTGTGGCGCTGGCCGTGTTGGCGTTGGCCTGGGCGCCGTTCGTCGGCCCGGAACACGTTCCGTTGAGCACGCTCTGGGACAAAACCGGCGACCCGATCAAGGCCGTGATCCTTTGGGACGTGCGGATTCCGCGCGTGCTCATGGCGTTCTTGGCCGGCGTCGCGCTGGCCGCCAGCGGCATGGTGTTTCAGGCGATGTTCCGCAATCCGTTGGCCACGCCCTTCACGCTCGGCGTATCGAGCGGCGCGGCCCTGGGCGCGGCGTCGGCCATCCAATTCGGCTAGACCTTCGCCGTGCGCGGCGTCTCCGGCGTT
>CAZWNM010000186.1:0-5485 GCA_964635765.1 uncultured Planctomycetaceae bacterium
GCCCTTTTATCTCGGGCAGCGGTCAAAACCCGGTGTATCGGCTCTTGGCTCGGCAGCACCATTTATCCTACCACGGCTTCAATATTTTGCAATGCAGCCAATTGGTGGTAGCGACTACAGTCTTGCGAGGGTCGCCGCCGCCGCAATTTCCTTGGTTGCCACGCAGCTTGTCACGGGGCGAGTCCAAGGTGATCCATGCTTGGCGTGGAAAAGAAGGTGGAAAAGCTCGTGTGCTTTATTTTGCTGACGCGTTGAATTCGCAAGGAGGCGCTGCTATTTGTCAAATAGAGGCCCTTCACAAACGGCTGCTCAGTGGACTTTTGTAGTTATTGCCGGGCGCCTCGATCAACCGATACCAGACGTACTTGCCTGCCCACCCAAATACACGCCCGGCGTTGAGTCTATGGGAAAGACGCACAGCACTACGTAGCGGCAAGATGCCGTCCGGAATGCAGGTGAAATCCTTCTCTGTGGTTACGGGAACCACATGGAAATCAACGTGTTTCAGCTTCGCTGTATGGTCAACTAACTCGATCCGAATCATATTCCATCTCCATCCCTGCCTGTCGGTCTACTTCCACCTCGTTGACGACCTGGGTCACTCCATCAATCCTGGCCACAGTCTCTTGGGCGACTTGCTTTTCGTAAAAGCTGAACAGCCGACCTCGGAGGAAAAGAACGCCGTGTTTGCACTCGCACGAAACCTGTCGCATGTTTGTGTAAGAACTGTCTCGCAGACGATCCATCGCCACCTTCACAATGGTGGGAGTATCCAAAACCGTGAGCAAATGCATCGTCTCACCTCCGTGCGTAGAAAACCTTCCGTGGAAATGAATTGCCCCGCAGCCAGCTACAACTGATTGCCCAACGGACCGCCACGATTCGGCGTGGGCCTTGCGAGACAAAGCGGTGCTGATTACGCAACCGCTGGGAGAGCCGACCAGGAGAGAAAACGAGCGTATGTGCGGCAGACCTAGCTTATGTGGTCAGAACTACGAATGATGATACCACATCAATGCGTGGATTGCAAACCCCCCGGGCAGGGATAGCGTGCCAGCATCGCTCAGCCCCGTCTGCAATAGCTGACACCGCTTGGCAAAAGCCATAATGACAACATCAAGGAGGGTGTTGATGAACATGCCATCCTTGACGTTTTGCTTTGGTTGTTCCATGGGGTGATTTTTTGCAGAAGATTCAATCGCTATTTCTTCTTTCGATTCACAAAACCCTTGGCGACTTTGTTCTTCTCCATCTTTTTTCGCAAATTGGCGAATTTGGTTGCCGGTTGGCGAACCGATTGGCGTCCTTGGTGAGCCATTGTCTTTTTCTCCTTTCACAGAGTGCGATGTTCATATATTAGCGACTTCCAGGTGGAACTTGGGCCAAAACCGAAGCGATGGCGGCGCCATAAGCGATTGTCCAAGAATAACTTTGGAGTTTGTCGGACAGCCGCCCTCGGCTGTCCAGGGCAATTCCGCACCGCCGAGGGCAGCTGTGCCACACGTTATTCTTGGACAACCGATTAGAATGTCAAAATCGTCCCAGTGGCGTTTGACGCGGCTTTCTGGTACGATAAAAGTAGTGACTGCGTTGAGAGACAACGCGGCGTTGCATTCCAGTATGTTACCATAAAACGTTGCGAAACCGCAAGCGGTTTGTTATGTTTTCCAGTCTCCCCCTCGCCTGTCTCGCTTCCCCGTCCCCATGACCCCTCCTCCCTCCCGTGCCGCCTGAACAGAAAAAAAACGCCTGCCGCTCCTACGCCCTCATCAGCCTTGGGTGTCCCAAGAATCTGGTCGATAGCGAGCGCATGGCAGGCTTGCTCGAACGAGAAGGCTATCGGTTGCGAACCGATCCGGCCGGGGCCGACGTGGCCGTGGTGAATACGTGCGGATTCATCGACGACGCCCGAGCCGAATCCTATGCGGTGATCGAGGAGCTTTTGCTCTTGAAGCAACAAGGGCGGCTGGGAAAAATCGTCGTCGCCGGCTGTTTGGCCCAGCGCGATAAGGAATTGCTTTTCGAGCGGTATCCGGAAATCGATCAGTTGATCGGGGTTTTCGCGCGGGATGACATCGCCAATTCGCTGGTTCAGCTTGGACTGGATCAACAAAATCAACCGCAGCATCATTCGCTGTTTCGCCCGGCGCCGAGCCGTCCGCTGCACGACGGCGGCCGACGGCGGATTACGCTGCCGCATTTGGCATATCTGAAAATCGCCGAAGGCTGCAATCGGCTGTGCAGTTTTTGTTCCATCCCGCTGATGCGCGGGCCGTACGCGAGCAAGCCGATCGACGAAATCGCGGCCGAGGCCGAGGAACTGGCGGCCGACGGCGCTGGCGAGCTTGTACTCGTGGCCCAAGACACGACTTTTTACGGCATTGACGCCGACGGCCGTCCGCAGTTGGCCGCGCTGCTTCGCCGGCTGGAAAAAATCGACCGGCTGGCTTGGATTCGCCTGATGTATTTGTATCCGGCGCACATCACCGACGAGTTGATGGACGTGATTGCGTCGAGCCGGAAGATTTTGCCCTATTTGGACATGCCGTTGCAACATATCAACGACGAGGTGTTGCAGCGGATGCGGCGGCGCGTCAGCCGCGACGAAACCGAGCGGCTTCTCGACCGGCTCCGCGAAAAAATCGGCTCGCTGGTGTTGCGAACCACCCTTTTGGCAGGATTTCCCGGCGAAACCGACGCACAATTCGAGGAACTGCTCGATTTCGTCCGTCGGCGGCGTTTCGAGCGGCTTGGCGCGTTTGCCTTTTGCAGCGAGCCTGGCACCCCGGCAGCGGAGCTTGACGGACAGATGCCCGAGGAAGTAAAACAATCACGCCGCGATCGCTTGATGGCGGCGCAACAAGAGGTTGCGTTTGCGTGGAACTCCTCGCAAGTGGGGAAATCGCTCGATGTGTTGATCGACCGTTGTATTTCCGAGGAGGAGCACGCCTATGCGGGTCGAAGTTACGCCGACGCCCCGGAGGTGGACGGCTGCGTTTATGTTACCGGCGAAAGACTCATGCCCGGCCAAATCGTGCCGTGCGAGATTGTCGCCGCAAAGGAATACGATTTGATAGGGATTAGGGTAGAGGCTAGGGATTAGGGGCTACGGGCTAGAAATTGAAGGACGAAGATTGAAGATTGAAAAACAAAAAAAGTGGGCAGTGGTCTGTGGTCGGTGGTCAGAAAGAACACTATTCGGCAACCGTCCACTCTCACTACTCACTACTCACTACTCATTGCGGCAAGCAGTGGCGCACTCCTATCCCCTATTGCCTATTCCCTATTTTCTAGTCCCTAGCCCCTAGTCCCTAGCCCCTATGTCTCACGCCAACTCCGCCGAACACATCCGCAAGGCGATGTTCAACTTGCCGAATCAGTTGACGTCGCTCCGGCTGATGTTGTCGGTCATCATGTTCGGCTTCATTATTCAAGAGTGGTACATGACGAGCATGGTGCTGTTCATCATCGCCTCCGGAACCGACTGGCTCGACGGCTACTACGCCCGAAAGTACGGCCAGGTAACCACGCTGGGCCGGATTCTCGATCCATTCGCCGACAAAGTGATCGTCTGCGGCACGTTTATCTTTCTCGCGTCGGTTCCGGCCATGGCCCAGGTGCCGTGGGGATTGAAGCCGTGGATGGTCGTGGTGATCGTGGGACGCGAGTTGCTCGTCACGGCATTGCGGAGTTTCATCGAAGATCGCGGCGTGGATTTTTCGGCCAAGATGTCGGGCAAACTCAAAATGGTGATCCAATGCATCGCCGCCGGCACGTGTTTGTTTTGGCTCCATTATTTGAAGCCGGGCGAAATCGCCGCTCATGGCCCCGATTGGTGCTGGTGGATTTTAGTAACTTCCGTTTGGGCGTCGGTGTTGCTGACCATCTACTCCGGCTTGGTTTACATCCGCATCGCCGTCCAGTTGCTGCGGAAAGATTGATGAATCCATTTGCCTATCAACCGCGTCGGCCGGTGCCGTGGAAGGGCCTCGACGTTGCGCTGCTGATTGGTTTCTTGCTTCTGCCGTTCTTGCTCTCCTTGGTGATGCATGAATTGTCTCCGGCTTCGAATGTCGGCACGGCCAAGCCGGCAAGCGAGAAGACGGCGGAGCCGGCGAATGAAACGCTCGAAAACGTGCATCCCTTGGGCCGGCTGCTGACTGAAAGCCGAAGCGTTTGGCCGCTATTGCTGGGCATTGCGCTGGCGGTTGTCATTACGCCGATCACCGAGGAGCTTTTTTTCCGCTTGTTGTTGCAAGGCTGGCTGGAATCGATGGAACGGCGTCTGCGTCGCCCGTTGCGATTGCCGCGCCGGCTGCTGGGCGCGGCGCCGATCGCCATCGTGGCGATGCTGTTCGCCGCGGTTCACCGCCGCGAGCCGAATCCGCATCTGGAGTTGACGACGATCGTCCAATCGCTCGGCGTTTACGCCATGTGGTCTCTGACGAACGTCGCCGCGCTGATCTGTTGGCTGAAGTTCAGCACGAAGGCCACGATGGCCGATTTCGGCGTCGATCTCCGAAAATTGCCGGGCGATGTGGGGCTCGGCTTCGCCACGGCTTTTTGGGTGCTTCTGCCGATTTTCGCGGCAAGGCTCACCGTGCTTATCGTGGTTCCGCCGTTTCTGCAGAATCCCTGGGCCGATCCCATTTTCCTGCTTCCCTTGGCCGTGGCGCTCGGCTTCCTGTATTTTCGCACGCATCGCATTGTGCCATCCATCGCGCTGCATGCGGCCTTCAACGCCGTCGGCGTCCTCATGGCGTTGATGTCCGGAAAATGATAGAATAAATGCCTTCCAATGTTATTCGTAAAGTAAATTTGCCTGTCATTCTGAGCGCAGCGAAGAATCTCCGTAGCACATGGAGAGATTCTTCGCTGCGCTCAGAATGACGGATTGGTGAGTGTTATTGCTTCATTTGGCTAAAATGTTGCAAAAACAATAAAAACCACGCGCCGCCGCGGAGTCCCATTCATGTCGCTCGGCTTCGGAATTATCGGCTGCAGAATGATCGCTAACTTTCACGCTCGCGCTATCGCCGGCGTTCGGTCGAAATCATTTTGGCCATTTACAAATCGGCCGAAACCGGCCGCGCCGTCGCGTTGCCGCTGGCCTCCGATCCCGTCTTGAAAGCGAGAAAAGCCAGCGGGAAAAAACTGAAATAAAAAATCCGTGGAACCAGTGAAAACACCACGGAGACACCGAGGACACAGAGAACGAAGCGGAGAAACACCGATTCCAGAATCAAAGACTCCCGACCCCCTTTTAAACCCCCGCGACTCAGCGCGTCGTCCGAGCCGGCGGCGTATCCGTAGTGCAGCACCCGGTCGTTGGGATAGGTCAGATCGGTCAGCCGCGCGTGGTTGGCGCTGCCGTCGGCGTAGGCGTATTGCACGCACGGCGTATTCCAGCCCGCGGCGTCGTCGTGTTCTTGATATTCGGCCGTGGGCTGGCCGAACGCGTTGTAGAAGAACTTCACGTCGTTGA
>CAZWNM010000187.1:0-5459 GCA_964635765.1 uncultured Planctomycetaceae bacterium
GCGATCAACCGCTGATTGTCCAGCCCGTCCTCGGCCAGGAGGATTCGGCCGTGCAGCGCAATCTTGTCTGGAATTGCCGCCGTCACGGACGGCCGTTGCTCGAGCAGGGCCTCTTGGGTGTTCCGTCGCATGGGCATCCCGTCCAGCGGCCCGGGGTCGATCGTCACGCGGAACGTGCTGCCCTTGCCTGGCTCGGAATGCACGACGATGTCGCCGCCCAGGGCTTTGGCGAGATGTTTGCTGATGCACAGCCCAAGGCCCGTGCCGCCGAACTTCCGTGTCGGCGAACTGTCCACCTGCGTGAACGGCCGGAAGAGCCTGCCGATCTGCTCTTCGTTCATGCCGATGCCGGTATCGGTTACGTCGAAACACAGGCGCGGCGGGCCGCTATCGGAAATCAGCCGGACGGCGAGGCGTACTTCGCCGTGATCGGTAAACTTGATCGCGTTGCCCACCAGATTGACTAGCACCTGGCGCAGGCGCAAGGGGTCGGTGAGCACGGTCTCGGGCAGGAGATCGGCCAGTTCTGCCTTCAGGTTCAGTTGCTTCGCGGCGGCTTGCGCGCGCAGCAGGGAAACAATGTCGGCCGCCAGTTGGACCGGCGAACAGCGGGTTGGCTCTATTTGGATCTTTCCGGCTTCGATCTTCGAGAGGTCGAGGATGTCGTTGATCAGTCCCAGGAGATGTTCGCCGTTGCGTTGGATCACGCCAACCGCCTCGCAACCGGTCGCTCGCATTTGACAATGCGTATTGTTTGGGCAGGTCGGGCAACACAAGACATCTTGCTGGAGTACGTCGGCATAGCCGAGGATGGCGGTCATCGGCGTGCGGATTTCGTGGCTCATGTTGGCCAGGAACTCGCTCTTGGCGCGGTTGGCGCATTCCGCGGCGTCTTTGGCCTTGTGAAGTTCGTCTTCCATTCGCTTTCGTTCCGTGATGTCGTCATAGATTCCCACAACGCCATAAACTTTTTCCTCGGCATCCAAGAGCGGTATTTTCGTCGTATCCAACCAAATAGTGCCGCCGGCTCGGTGCTGCCGTTCCATAATATGTATCTTTGCCTGCCCCGACGTCATGACCTCTCGGTCGTCCGCGCGATAAGCCTCCGTGTCCTCGCGTGACCAGGAAAGGTCGAAATCTGTTTTTCCCACGATGTCCTCGGGACGAAGATTTGCTCCCCTGGCAAACGTTTCGTTACAGCCAAGATAGACGCTTTCACGGTCTTTCCAAAAAACAGAAAGCGGCAGGGAATTGAGGATGCACGAGAGCATGGTTTTGCTCTCCAGCAGCGATTCTTCCGCCCGCTTGCGGCACAAGATGCGCCACATGCCATCCATGAACAGCGCCAACTGCCTGACATCGTAATCGTCGTAATCTTCCGCCTTGTTGCCAACCCCGGCCACGGCCACGATCCGGTCACCGTCGAACACCGGGATGTTCATGTGGCGCGTCAGGCGGACATGTCCCTCCGGCATGCCCTTTTTTAGGGAATTGGGGGCGGCATAGTCGTTCGTGATAATCGGTTTTCGCTGGCGAATCGGTTCGCCCCAAAGTCCCGTGTCTTGCACCCGATAGACGATGGGTTTATCCACCACGGAGCATTCCCGCATGGCGTTTTTCGACCAATAGTGCATCGTCAGAACCGTTTCATCGTCATTGGCAAACGCAAGGTAACCAATGGTGCTGCCGGTCAGCTTGATGGCGCTTTCCATGGCATGTTTGGCGATCTCCGTCGCCGAGTGATCCGTCATCTGGCTCATCTCGAGCAAGGTCTTGATGCGGGTTTCCTCCAAGCGTGCCCTCTTCTCCGCTTGTTTCTGTATGGTGATGTCGCGGACCGTTGCATGGACGACCACCTTGCCCGCCTGCTCCATCCTGACAAGCCGTACGGTGGCCGGGAACTCCTCGCCGTCAAGCCGCCGGTGCGTCCACTCGAAGAAGTGGGAGCCTTCCCGCAGGGCCGTCTCGACCATTTCCCTGGCCTTTTCGTCTGAATCGCGTCCGTCCGGCTGCCGCTCTGGAGACAACTCCCAAAGCGTATGGGGCATAAATTCCTGCAAGTTCTTCGCTCGGAACATCTTCACCATGGCTTGGTTTGCGTTGGTAAACTTCCAGGAAGAAGGATCCAGTGTCACGAGTGCGTCGCGCGAACTCTCGAAGAGGATGCGGTACTTCCTTTCGGCCTCGTATTTCTCCCGGTAGAGACGGACGTGCCGCTGCCGCCAGAGGAATCCCACCGACGCTGCCACGCCAAACAGCAGCACGCCCACGAAAACGACCATCCGCCAAAGCCACGCGCGCATCGGCCCGTACACTTCCGCCGCATCCATCGTGGTCACCAGAAACCACGGCGAATCGGGCACGGCTCGCGCGGCAGCCAACACCGGCACCCCCCGGTAGTCAACCCCTTCAATGATCCCTTCCTGGCCTAGGGCCGCCTCCACCACGGGACGGTCAGTGTTGCCAATGGGCACGCGGAGCGCAAGGGCCGTATGCTTCTGAAATTTGAGTTCATTCAGGAAGACGGCTTCGTTGCCTTCCCGGCGAATCAGCAGGGTTTCGGTCGTCTCGCTCGGCGTCGGCCAACGTTGGATGAAGGGAAAGAGGTATACACTCGGGTCAATCCGCAACTTCAGAACGCCAAGGGGTCGCCCGCCCGCCTGCTCGTCGAGAATCGGGACGATTAGGCTGAGGTAAATCTTCTGCGTGGACTCATCGGAATAAAAGTCGGCGAAGATCAGTTGGCCCGATCGCATGACTTCACGGGCCCTCTGAAGCGTAAGGGCGGAGTGCGACTGCTTCGTATCGGGTACCGACATCCACTCGTTGCACGCGGCATCAAGCAAAGTGATTTGATCATAGCAATTGCACGCCTGGAAGTGGCCGAGCCAGGTCCGAAGCTCTTCTTGCAGAGGCAAGTCTTGCGGCCGCTCGATCGAGCGCCGCACCAGCGCCGAAAAGGCGTTGTTCTTATAAAAGATGTTGGCGTCCGCCAAACGTTCGTTCCGCCACGCCGAAAGTTCGCTCACCTTCAGATCGGCGACGGCGGCAAGCTTGCGCACTGCCTCCGTTCGGCAACTGTCACGCTGGCTGCGGTAGAGAAGGCAGCCTGCCCCGACGACGCCCGCGGCCAGGACGAAAAAAATCGGGATCGGAACCAGCGGTGTATATCTGTTTTTCATGCCGTGCGATCTCGCTTCGGTGGCAGACGATCCAGCACTACGCTAGAACCCTAGCTTACGGCAACTTGAAAATCGCCGCCTTTTCGGACGCAATACCCCCGCAATCGCTCCATCGCGTGGAATCTCCCGGCGAAAAATTCGTAGTGTTCTGGGTGAATTGCCACCTTCACCGCCGGCGGGGTATTGACCGTCGCCCAAAACACTGGCATGACCCGTTGGCACACAACCTCCGCCTTTTTTTGCCCATGCCGCCACGGCGTGCCAAATATAACGCGAATCGAAACATCGCGGAATAGCAAGCGGCGATCCTACCGCCTTCTCCCATTCCCCCGCCCGCCATTCGTCGCCCCTTGCGCCGTCAACAGCCGGAAATTGCCGGGGCCGAGGAGCTGATCGACGCGGGATTGCATCTCTTCGCTGTAGGCGAGTTTCAGATTGCCGCACTTGCACGCGACGCGGGCGCCGTTCGTCAGGCAGAGCGATAACTCCAAATCGCAAGCGCCGGGATAGCCGCGCAGGATTTCGCGAAGATTGGCGAGCGTTTCCGGGCCGTGGACGCCCTCTTGCACGCGAATCCGAACGCCGCGGGTGTAGTGGGCACGAAGATTGTCGAGCGGAATCACCTCGTTCACAATCACGTTCGCTTCCTCGCTGCCGGGCCGCTTGTCGATCACGCCGCGAATGACCACGATGGCGTCGGGCTTGATCATTTCTTCATACGTCGCATACTGCTCCGGCCACACGATCGTGCGCATGATGCCGTCCATGTCTTCCAGGTCGAACATCGCATAGCGGCTCGGGCTGCCGGGTTTGGGATTTTTCGTGTGCGCGAGTTTCAACGCCGAAATCATTCCGCCGAGCATCACTTCCGTGCGATGCGATAGCACGGCCGCCTCGACCGTCGTGTGCGAACAATAGGCCGCGAGCGTTTTTTCGTGCTCGGCCAGCGGATGGCTCGTCAGATAAAAGCCCAGCACTTCTTTTTCCTTCGCCAGCCGATCGCATTCGTCCCAGTCGGGCACGTCGGGCAGGCTTGCCGCGATGGTCTCCGGTTGGTCGCCGTCATCGTCGTCGAAAAGGCCCTTTTGACCGCGTCGGCGATCGGTGGCGGCCGACGCGCCGCCTTGAATGGCGCGATCGAGGACGGCCAGCACTTGCGAGCGACGCCCGCCCATCGAATCGAACGCGCCCGCCTTGATGAGAGACTCGATCGCGCCGCGGTTGACCGTGCCGGTGTCGAGCCGTTCGCAGAAATCGAAGATGCTTTTGTAGGGGCCGTTTTTTTTGCGTTCGGCGTCGATGGCGGCCGAGGCCGAGCCGCCGCAGCCCTTGACGGCCGAGAGGCCGAAGCAGATTTTACCGTCGATGACCGTGAATTCCTCGCTCGACAGATTGACGTTGGGCGGCAGCACGGCGATTTCCATGCGGTTGCAATCTTCGACGTGTTCGACCAGGGCGTCTTTCCGTTTGAAGTTTCGGCCGGTGATGTCGCTCGACAGCAGCGCCGCCATGAACTCGACTTTATAGTGCGCCTTGAGGTACGCCGTGATGTAGGCGACCAAGGCGTAGGCGGTCGAGTGCGATTTGTTGAAGCCGTAGCCGGCGAACTTCTCGATGAGTCCGAAAATCTCCGCGGATTCCTTTTTTCCAAGCCCTTGTCGGCCGGCGCCCTCGATGAACTCCTCGCGGTATTTGGCGATTTTATCCAGCTTCTTCTTGCTAATCGCTTTGATGCAACTGTAGGCGTTGGCCAGTTTGATGCCGCCGAGGCGATTGAGAATCCGCATGACTTGTTCCTGGTAAACCATCACGCCGTGGGTTTCGCCGAGGATTTCCTCCATCACCGGATGTTTGTATTCGGGCTTCTGCCTGCCGTGTTTCACCTCGATGTAGTCGTCGACCATGCCGCCTTCCAACGGGCCCGGCCGATACAGGGCGTTCGTGGCGATGATGTCCAAAAAATTGTCTGGCTTCATCCGCTGCAACAGGTCGCGGATGCCGCCGCTTTCCAATTGGAACACGCCTTTCGTTTCGCCGCGGCAAAGCAGGGTGAAGGTTTCCTGGTCGTCGCGCGGGAATTGATAAGGATCGACACGTCGGCCGGTGGTCTGCTCGATCAGGTCGATCACTTTCGTGAGGATCGTCAAGTTTCGGAGGCCCAGGAAGTCCATTTTCAGCAGGCCGACGGCTTCGACATCGCCCATGTCCCATTGGGTGATGACTTCTTTTTTGTCCTGAACGTGTTGTAGCGGGAGATAGTCGGTCAGCGGGCGGTCG
>CAZWNM010000188.1:0-5457 GCA_964635765.1 uncultured Planctomycetaceae bacterium
GAAATTGTTTCGGAATGATCTGGTCCGTATCGACATTCGATCGGTCCATCGGGAGCACAACGCCGGTATGGGTGGTGAAAGGTTGCATAACTAGGGGCTAGGGGCTAGGGATTAGGGGCTAGGGAAGTAAGATCGAAGATTTGAGATTGAAGATTGAAGAACGACAAACAAAGCTGCTTGCGGTTTCGCAATATTTTATCGTAAAGGTTTTATCGTAAAAGGACGGGACGCGCATACGTCTTATTTTATTTTCAGTGATCGCTTTTTACTAGCCGTTCTTTTCTTTCGCCTTGTCGATCTTGGCTAATGCTCTCTTAGCTTCTTTTCGGATCCAAGCCTTCGGATGGTTGACGAGCCGCTCAATTTGCGACCGCGCTGATTTGGCCCGAAGTTTTCCAAGGCCCATCACGGCATGGCCGACAACTTCCTCGTCGCCAAGTAAATCAATGAGCACTTCAACCGCTCGCTGGTCCTTCATGTTCCCCAGTGCCACGGCAACCATTTCACGAGCCTTCCCATACTCTTTGTTGCGAGCAAGGTCGGCAATTTCGTCGAAGACGCTGTCATCCGCTACAACCGATAAGGCATTTCCAATCGCCCACTTTAACGATCGATCATTGGTGGCCTCACGAAATGCTTCGATCAGAGGAATGGCAGCGACCGGCCGCGCCCACGGAACAGAAAGTGTGCGAACGACCGAATCCTTGGCATCGTCGACCGTGACCAAAGGGAGCCATTTCAGAAGAATGGGAACCGCAGCCACATATTTCTTCCCACTCCGCCGGAGTTCATCCAAGGTCTCAATCGCAAAACCCGCGACTCGAAGTTCGTTGATAACTCCGGCAAGGGCACGGCGGTGAAGCTCAATCAATTCGCGGTGTTCTTCTTCAAACCGCTTCATGCGAGCAATGTATTCTGGATCCTGATTTAGCTGATCCATCAACTCCTTGGCCGTCACCCACTTTTCCCCAGAATTATGTGTGCTCATGGCTATACTCAGTTGAAGTACCCTTAACCACTATCCACTGCTTCTCGCGGTACGACCAATGTTAAATATCCAGGCAGCGATTCCAGGCAAAGCGGCAATCGGCCGCCTGGGTCGCCGTCGAGCTGATAGGGCACGTCCGTCGCGGCGGTAATTTGCACGCGGCGCACTCGCTGCGAGGTCCAATCGGCCCAGCGGCGATGCTGTCGCAGCAAAACGGCCGCCAAACACGACCAAAACCGTCCGTGGCGAAAACCGCACAAATCCAGCAGCCCATCGGAGCCGTCGGCATGCGGCGCGATCCGGAATCCGCCGCCATAACACGGCAAATTGAACGCAAACAGCCATTGGGCGGAAACTGGCAGCACCGTTCCGTCGTCGCCGTGCGCCTGCAATATAGGATACTCGTAAGTTCGCGCGACTTCAAGAATGGGGCGAAGATAGCTGAACTGGTTGATATGGCCGGTTCGACTCGCATGGACGCGGTTGACCACCTCGGCGTCGAATCCGCAGCCGGCCATCAGCAGGAAAATCCGTCCGTTCGCCCGGCCCACGTCGATGCGAGCCGCCACGCCCTTGGCGATCGTTTGGCACGCCGCCCGCGGGTCTTTGCTCCATTGAAAATATCGGGCCAACTGGTTGGAGTTTCCGCCGGGAAAAAGCGTCAGCGGAACGCCCGAGTCGATGCGGTTGGCCAATTCGGCGGCAGTGCCGTCGCCGCCGACGCCGACCAGCGTTCGCAGCGTGCCCTCGGCGTGCCATCGGTTGGCGAGCGTTGTGGCCTGGGCAAGATCGGTAAACATTTCGACCTGAAAGCCGTGCTCGCGGAGCAGCATGGCGAGCCGATCGGCCCGAGGCATCGCGGCGGTCGGCCCTGCTTTGGGGTTGACCAACATTGCGACGCGATCGGCGTTGTCGGGCAGTGTCGAGATGGAAACGACCGGCGGCATGTCAAGATTATAGCGGAACTTTAAGGAACGGAAAACCAGGCCGGAGCATCGGCGTTGCGAGTTTTGGCGGCTATTTTGCGGGGAATTGCCCATGCACTGCTGGGCAAGCCAGCAGTGGCGCCCTTTTTCAACGGACTGTTAGCGAAGCTCGGCGAAGTTCTTCAGAATTTTTAAGCCGTCGGTCTGGCTCTTTTCGGGATGGAATTGCGCGGCGAAAATGTTGTCGCGCCACACCATCGAGCAGAATGGGCCGCCGTAGTCGGTCTCGGTGGCGATAATCGAGGCGTCGGCCGGCACGACGTAATACGAGTGGACGAAATAGGCATACGTCCCCTCGGCGACGCCGTTCAAGATGGGGGCGGGCCGCCGGATGTTCAATTGATTCCAGCCCATGTGCGGCACGGCGAACTCGTTGGGCAAGTCGAACTTCACGACCTCGCCGCGCAGGACGCCAAGCCCCTCGTGCCGGCCATTTTCGTAGCCGACGTCGAACAGCATTTGCAGCCCGAGACAGATGCCCAAAAAGGGCTTGCCCGAGTCGATCGCCTGCAACACCGGCTTGACCAACTCCTTGCGTCGCAGTTCGCCGATGGCATCTTCAAACGCGCCGACGCCGGGCAAAACGACCTTGTCGGCCGCCGCCACCTGAGCCGGGTCGCTGGTAATAATCGCTTGATGGCCGACCTTCTCGAAGGCTTTTTGAACGCTTCGCAGGTTGCCCATGCCGTAGTCGATAATGGAAATCATGAGGAGGGGCTAGGGATTATAGGCAGGGGGCTAGAGGGTTCGGGGACCGGAAATCCGCCATTGGCGTCTGCCTATATAGTATACGCCGGCGGTCGTTCATGGAAGACCCGGCGGAGAGAAGGTGTGGCAAAAATCCTGGCAACGGTCATTCTGAGCGCAGCGAAGAATCTTGCTGGAATTACGGAGATTCTTCGCTGCGCTCAGAATGACAAAATCGCCAAGAAAAATTGCCACACGGCGGAGAGATACGGCTGGCCTATGGCATCTATCGCGGCGGCGCGATAGAATTCAGTTCATCAATCTTCGATCTTGCTTTCCTCGTCTCGGAACCCCGACCTCTGAACCCTCTCATGGAACTCGAACGTCTCGGTCCGTATCGAATCGTCGGCAAGCTCGGCCGCGGCGGCATGGGCACGGTTTTCGAGGCCGTGCACGAGGAAACGGGCGAGCCGGCCGCCGTCAAACTCCTCTCGGCCGCCTTGGCCGAAGAGGAAGGTTTTCGGAGCCGCTTCGAGATCGAAATCGAAACACTCCGCAAACTGAACCATCCGAACATCGTCCGCCTGTTCGGTTTTGGCGAGGAAAACGGCCGCCTGTTCTATGCCATGGAACTGGTCGATGGGAACAGTTTGGAGGAGGCGTTGCGGCAAGGGCGGCGGTTCACGTGGCGCGACGCGGCGCGGATCGGCATCGAAACGTGCCGCGCCCTGCGCCACGCCCACGACCGCGGCGTGATTCACCGCGACATCAAGCCGGGCAATCTGCTGCTTACGACCGACGACCGGGTTAAGCTTTCCGACTTCGGCATCGCACGGCTTTTCGGCCGGTCCAACCTCACCTGCGTCGGCAACGTGTTGGGGACGGCGGAATACATGTCGCCCGAACAGGCCGAGGGCCGGCCGGTGGACAGCCGGTCGGACCTCTACAGCCTCGGGGCGTTGTTGTACACCGTGCTTGCCCGGCGACCGATCTTTCGCGGCAAGTCGCTGCCGGAAATGCTTCACAAACAGCGATTCGAGCAGCCGGAGCCGATCCGCAAACACGCGCCGGACGTGCCCGAAGAGTTCGAACGCATCTTGAGCCAGCTTTTGGAAAAAGAGCCGGGGCGGCGCATTCCGAACGCCGATGTGCTTGCAAGGCGTTTGGAGGCGATGCTCGATTCCTTCAAGCTCGGCGGGCCGACGCTCGACGCCGATTCCGATTGGTTTGAGACGGAGCCGCCGGCAGATTCGGCGCCGCCCGACGACGCGATTCCGGCGACGCTGGAACTCAGCGTCCAGGGCGGTCGGCCGTCGCTGCCGCCGTTGCCGGTAATTCCGCCGACGATTCTGGCGTCGAATGCCGCCGGCGAAAAATCGTCGTCCGACGCGGTGGCGGCGCCTCCTGCGCCGCCGCCCGTGCCCAACCATTTCGTCCTGGTCGGTGAAGATGAGCTTGACGCAGAGGAAGAAGAGCGCCCCCCGGTGATTTCGTGGCAGACGTGGACGCTTGTGGCGGCCTTGCTGGCGTTGGGGGCGAGTTTTTGGCTGTATCTTCAGCCGCCGAAGGCTGACACGCTTTATCGGCGGATCGAGGCCAAGACGGCCGACGGTTCTCTCGATTCGATTCTCGCCGCCGAGAAAGATATTGACGATTTTGTCGATAATTATCCGAGCGACCGTCGCGCCGCCAAATTGCGAGGTTACCAGAATGAATTGAAATTGCGTCAATACCGAATCGATCTTGCCAATCTCGGCATCAACCCGCCAACAAAGCAATTCAACATGAAGCAGTTGACGCCCGTGGAGCGGGATTATTGGGAGGCGTTGAACTATCTTCGCCTCGACCCCGATCGCGGCATGGCGAAATTGCAGGCGATAGTCGAGTTGTATGGCGGCAAGAGCGGCAAGATTGGCGAGGAAGAGTCATGTGTGACTTTGGCCCGGCGGAATCTGGCCGAGCTAAAAAAGGAGACGGAGAAATATGCCGTAAAACAGCTTGCGGCGCTCAAAAGCCGGCTCGCCGACGCCGACGCCTTGCGTTCGAGCGACGACAAGCAAGACCGTGCCAAAGCGATTTCGATCTATCGAGCGGTTGTCGCCCTCTACGCCGACAAACCCTGGGCCACCGAGGCCGTGCGCCGGGCGAAAAAGGGATTGGAACAGGGCAAGCCGTGAAAGAGAGTGGATTGTTTCCGAATTTTATAACTCACTATCCACTATTTCGCCAGCGCGCCGTACTTTACCAACGTCGCGCGAAGCTTCGCTTCTTCGGCGGCGGTCAGGCGAAGCAGCGGCATCCGCAAATCGCCGGTGTCGCGGCCCAACATCTGCATCGCCGCCTTGATCGGAATCGGATTCGTCGAAAGGCCGAGCATGTCGCGGCATAGCGGGAAGAGCTTGTAGTGCAGGCGTTGGGCCTCAGCGAGGTTGCCCGACTCGAAGGTGGCGATCAGCGCGATCACGTCTTTCGGGAAGATGTTTCCGACCACCGAAACCACGCCGCGTGCGCCGATCGACATGAGCGGCAGCGTCAGGCTGTCGTCGCCGCTGAGGACGGTCAGGTCGGTCGCGGCGATGATTTGCGACGCCTGATCGAGCGAGCCGGTCGCCTCCTTGACCATCGTGATGTTCGGCAGTTCGGCCATGCGGATGATCGTTTCCGGCTCGATATTCTTGCCGGTTCGGCTGGGAATGTTGTAGACGCAGATCGGAATTGCGACCGCTTGGGCCAGCGTCTTGAAATGCTGGAAGATGCCTTCCTGCGTGGGCTTGTTGTAGCAGGGTGTGACGACCA
>CAZWNM010000189.1:0-5445 GCA_964635765.1 uncultured Planctomycetaceae bacterium
TGCAGCAGGCTGACGCGATTTGGCAACGTGCGAAGGCGATAGGCGCCGGGCAATCCGCCGGGATCGCGGGCGACGCTCGCCAAGGCCGTGCCCGACAGGCTCGGCAATCCCGATCCGGCGTTGCCGGCGATGCGAGGCGATGGATTCACGCGAATCGCGGCGGTCGCCACGCTGCTGGGCGAACTATAGGCCGCGTCGCTTGTCGCCGAGAGTGAGACGGAGGAATCGAGCAACGCTTCCGGCACGCCTTCGGTCGCCGCGCGAACCGGCCGGTCCGACGCGTCGTTCGCCATGCGTTCTTCGGCGACGGCGCCGCTCAATGCGGAAGGCATCCCGGCCTCGCGGCGTTTCGGCGTCGGCGCGTCGATGGTCGTCGCCGGGTTGTTCGACGTCGCTTGATCGGCCGCCTTGGCGATTTTCGCTTCCAGCGGACCCACCTCGGCCTGCGCGACGTGATCGACGGCCGCATCGCCGGGCAATCGGGTTTCCGTCGCGTAAACGCTTCGCTTCAACTCGAACAACGGGTCGATGGCCGCTCGTTCCAAGGTCGCGGTTTCCGTCGGCGGCGGCGTCACGCGGCCGGAAAACGTCTCCCACGGCCGCTCGTTCGTAGGCGTGGTTGTGGCGAGGCCGCCGCTCGGCATCTCATTGGCGTCGGGCGAATTGTCGGTCGGGAACTCGCCAAGATGCACGCCGATGGCCGGCTCGATCGGCTGCGGCGCCGGCGCTGCAATATGGATGGTCGTCGCGTAGCAGGCCAACATGAGATGGACTAAAAGCGACAAGCCCATGCACTTGCGGAGCGGCTTATACTGCCCCCAGCGCGTGTACATCAAAATGGCCAAGCCGAGCGTGAAAAGCATCAGGCCAAACCAGAACACGGCGACCATCGGCTCGGCGTCGGTCAGGTATTTCAGCAGATGATGAAGGCGGTCGCTCATTGTCTTTTCAGTGGCACGGTTCGCACGGTGATGCCGAGGTCTTGAATGCCGGCCTGTTTGCACGCGGTCAGCACGGCGGCGACGTTTTGGAACTCGCCCCGCGCGTCACCTCGCACCAAGACGCTCAAATCGCTGTACTGACGCCGGGCGGCGGCCAACATCTGCGTGAGTTGTTCGAGCGAAACCGTCGCTTTGTCCAACGTGACCGTGCCGTCGCGATAGACGTTCACTTCGCGTCGGGCCGGGGCGGCGGTGAGCGCGCCGCGATCGACGACTTCGGGCACGCGCAGCCCGATCTTGCGCTCGTCGTCGATGAAGCGAGTTCCCAGCATGAAGAAGATAATCAGTAGAAACATGACGTCGAGCATCGCCGTCAAGTTCAGCGTCGGTTCGTCGTCGAGATGGGTTTTCAGCGGCATGGGGAAGAAGTGGTCAGTGGACAGTGGTCAGTGGTCAGAACGTGAAGCGGCGGGGCTTGCCCCGCGCGTTAGTTTTTCGTTTTCAGTTTTTAATTCACCGCTTATTCCTTCGTACTGGCCACTGACCGCTGGCCACTGGCCACTAATTCCTCACGCCACGGCGGCGGTGTTGACGCGCCGCGACTTGGACCCCGAGGTTTTTCGCTCTTGCAAATCCTCGGCGGAAATTACATTGACAACCTCTTGCGAAAGCCGGTCGATCTCGATCACGAGACGATCGACGCGGCTGACGAAAAACACGTAAAGCAACGAGGCGGGAATGGCGACGGCCAATCCGCCGGCGGTGTTCAACAGCGCCTTGGCAATGCCGCCGGCCAAGGGGGCGGCTCGGCCGATGGCGTCGGTGGCCGGATCGGCAATGACGTTGAACGTTTGGATCATGCCCAAGACGGTGCCCATCAGGCCCAAGAGCGGCCCGACGGTGGCGACGGCGTAAAAGACGCGGAGATACTGACGCAATCCGTTCGTGGCGCGTTCGCCGGCGTCGATGACGCCCTGTTCGACCTCCACGCCCGGCCGTCCCCATTTTCGCACGGCTCCGGCGAAAACTTGTGCGACGGGACTGCCGTTTTGATGGCACAATTCCAACGCCTGCTCGCGGTCGAGTTGGCCATCTTCGAGTTGGCTGATGAAACGTTTGACGAATGGGCGAGGAATGACGCGGCCGCGCCGCAGGCTGACGGCTCGCTCCAACGTGAACGCGACTAGGAGGAACGAGCAGAGCAAAATGGCGTACATCAGCGGGCCGGCGTCATGAATGATCTTGCGCGGATCGGTCGTCGGAATGAAGCCGAGCGGTTTCACGCCGCTTTGTACATTGGCGGCGGGGCCGGCGTCCGCATGAACCGACACGGGCTGCGAATCGTCGGCCGCCTGAATCCTCGGCGCCACGATCATGCAATAGAAACACACGCCGAGCACGAGCAGCGCGGCCGACAGCTGCGCGGCGGCCGTTTTTATTTGGATTTTGGATTTGTATTTCATGGCGATCGTTTCGATGAAAAAGTGTTATGAAGCGTCGAAAAACAAGGGCGTCAAATAGCCGGAGGCTAACAGCCTCCGGAATAGGAAATGCAAACACACAATATCTTCCCGGAGGCTGTTAGCCTCCGGCTATTCCGACATGTCTAATCGGATACTCAGTAAATGGCTTGAAAATTAACGACTTGTTTTTTGCAACTTCGCCAACAACTGCGAGGCTTCCTTGGCCGCGGCGGTGTCGGCGTAAGTCTTCAGTATTTTCTGGTAAAGCTGGGTTGCTTCGTTCATTTCGCCCAGCCGCTCGCGGCATTTTCCGGCTTGCAGCAGCGCCACCGATTGCCACGTGGGATAGGCGTAAAGCATTTCCAGTTCCATATACGCCTTCAAGGCCGCTGGGTAGTTTTTCTGATGGAAATACGTTTCGCCGATCATCCACTGGGCCATCGCGGCCGTTTCGGTCTTGTCGCCGGCGGGCGAATGAATCGCTTTGTCGTACGCCTGGCGCGCCGCCTCGAAATCGGCTCGGTCGGCCAAGCATCGGCCGAGCAAATAATTCACTTCGTATTGCTGCTCGAATTGCGGATAATCGCTTTCGATCTTGACGGCGATCGCGTAGGCGTCTTCCCATTGATTCTGCCGGGCCAGGATTTGCGCCCGGCGCAGCGGGATCATCGCCACCCACGATTCTCGATTGTCGCGCGTCAGGTCGGCAAGCCGCTTGAATCGGTCGGCGGCGACGCCGAGATCGTTTTGGCGATAATACGATTCGGCGACCCAAAACTCGGCCGGCAATCGGCGCGGCGTGTCGGGATACGCCAAGAGCAGCGACTCGAACGCCTCGCGCGACTTTGTCCAATCGGCCTTGGCGGCAAAAATTCGGCCGCGAAGAAACATGACGTATTGACGCACTTTCGCATCGACCGGCTCGGCCGCCGGTTTCGGTTTGAGCGCCGTCGGTTCGGCCGCCGCCGCACGCGCCAGCACTTCATCGGCCAGCCGCATCGCCGTGTCGTAATCCTTGGCGCCCATCGCGCGTTCGGCCAAGCGATACGTGGCGTCGGCCCAGAAGCGGCTTTTCGGATATTCCTTGTGCAGCCGCTCGAAAAGCTGCCGCGATTGATTCGCCTTGCCGCATTCTTGCAGCGTCCACGCCCACTGGTAAAGCACGGCGTCGAGCTTGGCGAACGTCGGATAGTCGTTCGCCAGCAGTTCGTAGTCGGCCGCGGCCAGCGCGTTTTGTTTCAGTTTTTCATGCAATCGAGCCGCCGCCAACAGCACGTTGCACCGCTGCTTGCTTTTCGGATATTGCGTGATGACCGATTGATACAGGAGCATGGCCTGATCGGGCATTTTCAACTCGTCGAAGATTTGTCCGCGTGTGGCGGCGGCTTCGGCAGCGATAGGCTCGGGCGGTTTTTGTTCGAGCACGTCGCCGAACGTCGCGGCGGCCTCGGCCAACTTGCCCGACTTGTATTGACTCCACGCCAAGTTCAACTTGCCCTTCAGTTCGTACTCTGGCTGATCGCTTGTGAAGGCCAACTTGCCCGATAGCTTCGTCGCCCAGACGGTATCGTTGGCATCGAACGCCGCTTCGGCAAGCTGCTCCGTGGCGGGGGCAAGCAACGGATGGCCGGGATGCTGTTCGATCAGTGCGGCATATAATTTCTTCGCCTGATTGAGCCGGCCGGTGCGGGCGTAGCAAATGGCCAATTGGCCGATCGGGCGAACTTCGGCGTCGCCGGTGGGTTTTGTCGCCAAGAACGCTTCGAGCGGCACGATGGCTTCGGCATATTTTTTCAACGCCAACAGCAACGAGCCTTGAACCGATTGGGCGTCGGCCTTCAATGGCCCCTTGGCATTCTCGACCACCGGCAACAACATGGCCAAGGCCTTCGGATAACGCTTGAGCCCCTCGTAGCTGACGGCCAAGAGATAGCGAGTTTCCAAATCGGACGGCTCCAAACGTCCCGCGGGCGACGCGGCAAGCAACGCTTCGAGTTGCATCGCGGCTTCGGCGTATTTTTTGCGTTCGATCAAGGATCGGGCGTGCATGCGCCGCACATTGCCCAACAGGGCGCTCTTGGAATACCGCTTTTCAAATTCGGCAACGTCGCGGTCCACGGCCGGGTAGTCCTTCAATTGCAACGCCGCTTGAAGTTTTCCGCTTTGGGCTTGCTCCCAAAGTTCCGGATTGATTGTTTTGGCGGCCAGAACGGCATCAAGGAATTTGACGGCGTCCTTGGCCCGATGCAGCCGGATCAAGGCCAAGCCACGGCCGAGTTGTGCGTTGAATCGCCAAGGGCTTTTAGCGAATTGTTTGTCGAAGGCCGCAAAACTTTCGACCGCCTGTTCGTATCGGCCGGAAATATATTGCAAGGCGCCGAGTTGGAATTGGGCCTCATCGGCCAAAGGGCCGGACGCGTTGGCGGCGACGGCCGTGTAAAGCCGCTCGGCCTCGGCCGGCTCGCTCAACTTTTCCAACGCCCTGGCCAGCCCGAGCCGGCAATGATCTTGGAGCCGCCCGGCGGGAAATCGCTTGAGTCCGTCGCGGAAATAGCCCGCCGCGGCTGGGGCGTCATTGTTGGCCAGCGCGATGTTGCCGAGATAGGGCAACGCGAGGGCGCCGAGGGGATCGTCGGGATATTTTTTGAGAAACTGCACGAGGTCGGGCGCGGCGGCGACGAAATCATCGGCCAGATACGCGGCCTCGCCCGATCCGAACATGGCGGAGGCGACGTGTTCGCCGGCCGGATCGCGGCCGACGTATTGTTGGAAGTGCCGGCGTGCGTCGGCAAAATTGCCCGACTGGAGCAGCGCTTCGGCGAGATAAAAAACCGCCCGATTCGCGCGGGCGTCTTTTGGAAATTTTTGGGCGAACGCTTGAAATTCCTCGGCGGCGAGTTTCCACTCGCGGCGGTCGTAGTAGCCGGCAGCAACGGCGAATCGTTCGTCGGCCTTGTTGGCCCTCGCCGCATGGCTTCGGCAGCGATGCCCATTGCCTCAAGGAGATGAACCATGCCTCACGACTTCGATCGATCTGTCCC
>CAZWNM010000190.1:0-5437 GCA_964635765.1 uncultured Planctomycetaceae bacterium
GCGATTTCCTCGCGGAATTCACGCACCAGCGCGGCTTCTTCCGACTCGCCCGCTTCGATGCCGCCGCCCGGAAAACAATACGCCAGCGGCGCCACGACCGATCGAGAGCGGCGAATCACCAACATGCGTTCCCCTCGCATCACCACGCCGATGACGCCACGGCGGCCAGGATCGTCGGGAATCGCCATTTTTGGCTCAGGCATCATGGAAAAAAAGTTGGGTGCCCTGTCATTCTGAGCGCAGCGAAGAATCTCCGTAGCGCAGGGAGAGATTCTTCGCTGCGCTCAGAATGACATATCATAGAACGAAAACGTCGCGTTTTCAATGAGCGTCGGAGGGTTTTCGCTCGGGATACACCACAATCTCGACGCGGCGGTTCCGCTGCTTCCCGCCGGCCGGACCGTTCGAGACGATCGGATTCGTCGCCCCGCGGCCGACCACCACCAACTGGTTGGCCTGCAATCGCGTGCGTTCGACAAGCACCTTGTACACGGCCATCGCTTGGACGACGGAAATCTCCTGGCCGTTGCCGCCGAACGTCGGATCGTTGTCGGTATTGCCCTCGATGCCGATCAGTTGATCGGGATAATTTCGGGCGATTTCGGCCGCAATGCCGCAGAGCCAATTGCCCGCGTCCGATCGAAGCCGATTGCCGCCGTCAAACAACCGGGCGGCGGGCAGCTCGATCCGAATCACGTCGCCGTCGCGCCGCACCTGAACGCCGGCAATGTGAATTTCCTCCAGCGACGTGCTGTTGGGGCTAATCGTCACGCCGCCCTGCCGCTGCACCGACGCCGTCATGATCTGCACTTGCTTTTCGCTGCGTTCCTTGCTCTCCCTGGTTTGCGTCAATTGCGCCGAAACGTCGCGCAGCAAGTTGCTCTTTTCCTGTTGCAACCTTTCCGAAATCGCGGTTTGCTGTTCTTCGCGGGCCAGGCTTTCGTGCAATTGCTGGTTGTCGCGGGCGGAGGCATCGACGCGGCGTTGAAGCTCTTGTGTTTGGGCCGCCAATTTGGCGTTTTCCGACTCCGCCTGTTTGAGCTTGCCCGTCAACACCATCGGATTGTCGGCGCAGCCGGCAATGACCAGCGAGAAAAACGCCAAAAACCAGCATGCACGTAGTCCGCACACTCGGTGTGCGAAAAACCATGACATCCGAGACAACCGCGACATGGCTTTCTCCTCCATCCCCCTCGAACAACGAGGGCGTCCGCGCGGAAACTTTTGCAACAAGCGGGCCGGATCGTAACAAGACTGCCCTCGGGCGGCAAGGGCAATTGATGGAAAAAACGAAGCTGCAATTTACCCATTTTGCCACCGCAGCCACACCATAGCGGGGCGGGTTGACGCTTTCCGTTTTTCCAAGCCTCTACCCCACATCCCACTCCACGCCCTTCTCGTTCCGACGCACCCGACGATAGATCGAATCGCGTTCGATCGGCTCGCGGCCGGCTTCCGCGATTAGCGCGCGAAGCTGATCGACCGTCAACTCCTCGGGCGACTGTGCGCCGGCATCGTGATGAATTCGTTCGCGGCGAACCGTGCCGTCGAGATCGTCGGCGCCGTAGGCCAACGCGGTTTGCGCCGTGCCGACGCCCAACGAAATCCAATAGGCTTTGATGTGATCGAAATTGTCGAGCATCAAGCGGCTGACCGCCATGACGCGCAAATCTTCCAAGGCAGAAACCGGCTTCACATACGCAAGCGCGGTGTTTTCCGGATGGAACTTCAGCGGTACGAACGCCTGAAATCCGTCGGTCTCGTCTTGCAAATTGCGCAATCGCGTGAGATGATCGATGCGCTGCTCGACATTTTCGATATGGCCGTAGAGCATCGAGGCGTTGGTGCGCAGCCCAAGCCGGTGGGCGGTTCGATGCACTTCGAGCCACGTATTGGCGTCGGCTTTTCGGGCGCAGATTTCCGCCCGGACTTGCGGATCGAAGATTTCCGCCCCACCGCCGGGCATGCTGCCCAAGCCGGCGGCGATGAGGTCTTCCAAAATCGCGCGAATCGGCCGCTTCGTCGTCAGGGCGAATCGGTCGATTTCGACGGCCGTCCACGCCTTCAGATGCAAGCGGGGAAACGCCGCATGCAAATCGCGGATCAGCCCCAAGTACCAATCGAACGTTTTGTGCGGATGCACGCCGCCGATGATATGCAATTCGGTGCAGCCCGCGTCTGCCGCTTCCTGGGCCTGGGCGAAAATATTCTCATCGCTCATCGTGAACGCCCGGGCGTCGTCTTCATCGCGGCTGTAGGCGCACAACGCGCAGCGGTAGATGCAGATGTTGGCCGGATTGACGTGCAGGTTGAGATTATAGTACGCGGTGTTGCCGTTTTTCCGCTCTCGAACGATATTGGCCAACTGGCCGACTTCGTGCAAATCTGTCTCGGGCGAGAACAGCAACTCGCCGTCGGCGGCCGAGAGCCGCTCGCCCGATTCGACTTTTTTGCGGATTTCATCGAGCATGGGAAGACTGGGATTGGGTAGAAGAACTTTTGCGCCGCGTTGCCGAGCGACGCGGCTTGATTCAGTCTGTTATAGAATGTTTTGAAGCTGATGCCAAGCTCCTCGGCCGCTTTTGTTTTGGCGCCGGCGCGTCGATCGATCATCGGCTTCCCTTAACGCGTCCCCAGGGGGTCGACGCCGAGCCGATTTATTGACCGTTTATGAGAATCGCTCGTGGACCCATCGCATCCCTCGGTATGGTCGGCAGATTTTGAGGTGCATTGCCGGGTTCCAAGGCCGGTACACGATGTTCGAGCGCGTCGGATTGAATGGGACGCGATGCGTTGGCGGCTTCCAAGGCCGATACGCGGCGTTCGAGCGCGTCGATTCGGTCCTTCGTGTCGGCATTTTCGCGGTTGAGCATGCTCAAGCTGAGACAGCCGCCGTTGAGCCCGATCACGACGCAAAGGACGGCGAAAATTCCGGTCGAATGGCGCAATTTCGTCATGGTGTGTCCCAATGGCCCCCCATCGGCGCGAAAAGGGTTGAGGAACTTGATTTTTGAGAGGGCGTGCTATACCATAGACTTGCGAGCTGTGTCAATTGCATTTTGGGGTGAAATCCAGGCGATAAGCGGACACACAATCGCCGCAAGAAAAAAACAGTGAAATCATTCGCCGTCAACGGAACTGAACTTTGGTGCGAAGATCGCGGCTCGGGCAAGCCGCTGGTGCTGGTACACGGATTCCCGCTCAACCATGTGATGTGGGCGGGGCAAATCGACGCCATTTCCGCGCAGTATCGCGTCATCGCGCCCGACTTGCGAGGCTTCGGGCGAAGCGATTCCCGCCGCGAGGAAAAGGTGACGATGGGCCGGTTTGCCGACGATCTGGCCTCGCTGCTCGATGCGCTCGAGATTCACGAGCCGATCGTATTTTGCGGCCTTTCGATGGGCGGCTATATCGCGTTTCAATTCACGCAAAAGCACGCCGACCGGCTTCGCGGCCTGATACTTTGCGACACGCGAGCCACGGCCGACGCGCCGGCCGCGGCCGAGGGGCGATTGGTCGCGGCCAATCGCGTTTTGAAAGAAGGGCCGAAGTTTTTGGTCGATTCGATGCTGCCGCGATTGCTAGCCAAAGAAACCTTCGAGCGGCATCCGCATGTGGTCGAAGCGTTGCGTGCCATGATGATGTCGGCGTCGCCCCACGGCATTGCGGCGGCGCAGCGGGGCATGGCCGAGCGGCCCGACGCGACTGCGTCGCTGGCAAAAATCGCAAGTCCGACGTTAGTGTTAGTCGGCGAGGAAGACACGAGTTCGCCGCCTTCTGAAATGCGCGAGATGGCCCAAGCGATTCCACAATCGCATTATGTCGAGATACCTGCGGCGGGCCATTTGTCGCCGCTGGAAAATCCCGCGGCGGCGAACGCGGCGATGCTGGCATGGTTGGGAACGATTTAGGAAAAGTCGCCGTTCCCGCGCCCCCGACTAAACGCCTGCTTCGTGGGTTCCGATGTTCGACCAGTTGCATCACGGTCGTGGCGGTGAAGGGCTTGCTCAAGCTGGCGATGCGAAACAGCGAAGCGGGTCGCACCGATGCGTACTCTTCCAGATTGGCATGGCCGAAGCCGCGGGCGTAGACCAGGCGACCGTGGTACGTGACGGCCAAGGCGGCGCCGGGCGGCTTGTGCTCGCGCATGAACGTGGTCATCAGCTCGTCATAGTCGGCCAGCTTCGGCATGACGGGCCCCGTCGCCTGGCCGCAGGCCCGCTCGCCGCACTGCCACAAGGCTAGCCCCGCGGCGGCTGTGGTCAGGAACTGGCGACGCGTCGGACGCGGCAATGGCGGATCAGCGATTGGTAGTCTCATCGGTTGGGATCTCACTGTCTTCCGATGGCGGCATAAACGTCGATCCGAAATATTGGGTGCAGATAATGAATTATAGGCGGCCTATTGCGCCTGGGGTAGTCGGTGGCGCCTATCGCGTTCCGAAAAGGCCACGTTGCGCACCACCGCCGAATTGGTCCAATGGCATGCACTTCCAGCCCTCCACCGCCTCAGTTTCATAACCCACGGCTGACTTTGCAGTTCTCCTGAGAGGCTATTCCGACATTTTAATCTGACGATCAACAAAGGCTTTTTCAACTACGGCGCGAAAGCGGCGAGCGGGGGGCGATTCTCGGGCGACTTCGCCCAATCGACATTCGGGGCCGGTCCCATTTTCAACGTCAATTCTCCGCCGTCGACAATCTCGGTGTGCGAAATCCAAGACCGTTTGAGCGGCTTGCCGTTGAGCGTCGCCGATTGGACGTATATGTTTTTCGGCGAGTTGTTTTCAGCAATGACCGTGAATGTTTTGCCCTTTTGGTATTTCGGATCGAGATGAATTGTCGCCCGATCGACCAGCGGGCTGCCGATGACGTACACGCTTGACGACGGGTTGACCGGATAAATGCCCAGGGCGCTTAAAATATACCACGCCGACATTTGCCCGCAGTCGTCGTTTCCGCAAACGCCGTCCCTTTTGTTGCCGTAGAACGACTTCATCACCTGCCGGACGCGCGGCTGCGTTTTCCACGGCTCGCCGGCGTAGGCGTACAAATAAAGAATATGATGGCACGGCTCGTTGCCGTGAATGTACTGACCGATCAAGCCGGTAAGGTCGGGATGACGCGAGACCAACGTCGTGTCTTGGACGAACAGGGCATCGAGCTTTTTCACAAACGGTTCATCGCCGCCAAACAACGCGATCAAGCCCGGTGGATCGTGCGGGACGAACCACGTGTAGTTCCAAGCGGTGCCTTCGGTGTAATCGATGAAGTCCGGCTCGCAGGGATCCAGCGACTCGCGCCACCTGCCGTCGACCGTCTTGCCGCGCATGAATTGCGTCGCGGGGTCAAAGACTTTCTGGTAGTTTTTGGCCCTTTCGGCGAACAATTTCGTATCGTCGGTCTTGCCCAGCGCCTTCGCCATTTGGGCGATGCAC
>CAZWNM010000191.1:0-5436 GCA_964635765.1 uncultured Planctomycetaceae bacterium
CCGGCGGCGCGCATCCGTTCATCGGCCTGAACGAGGCCCTGGTCCACAACGGCGACTTCGCCAACTATCATTCCGTGTCGGAGTATCTTGCTGCGCGGAACATTTTCCCGCAGTTCCTCACGGATACCGAAGTGTCGGTGCTCTTGTTCGATCTTTGGAACCGCGTTTACCACTACCCGATGGAGTACATCATCGAGGCCCTGGCGCCGACCGCGGAACTCGACTTCGATCGTCTTCCGGCTGAAAAGCAGCGGATTTACCGCCAGATTCAAGCGGCGCACATCCATGCTTCGCCCGACGGCCCGTGGTTCTTCATCATCACCCGCAGCTTGGCCGAAACCAAGGAATTCCAACTGATGGGAATCACCGACACGGCCATGCTTCGGCCGCAGGTTTTTGCGTTGCAGGAGGGCGAGGTTTCCATCGGACTGATCTGCTCGGAGAAGCAGGCCATCGACGCCACGCTGGCCAGCCTGGCCGGCGAAGACCCCCGATTCACGCCCGTGGCCGACAAGTACTGGAACGCTCGCGGCGGAAGTTGCACCGACGGCGGAGCGTTTCTGCTGACGGTTTCTCCGACGAACGGCAACGCCGGAGATAAGTACAATCTTTGTATTGCCAACAAGTTCGGCGGCCAGGTCGCGACGCCGCCCGGACAAGTGCATTGCAATCTCTCGGTTGCGCCTGTCGGGTCGGCCAAATCTGACGAAGATGTCGCGGCACTGGAACAGTCGCTGAAAGACAACGATCCTCAACGCTGTTCTCCTATCTGCACGACCGGCTGCCGCACATGTCGTATGACTGCCTCCGTTGGTTCACCGAGGAATTGGTCAATCGGATGGCCGAAGCGACGCCGGCCTTTGGCGTCGAGGTCCTGACGCTGGCGCTCGATCGCCGCTATCCGACGGGCGACAAGAAACGCAGTTCCGTCCTGACCATTTTCCGCGGCGGGTTGGAGAAGATTTTCCAACAACAGCCGCTTTGCGACGACGGCGGCGGCCGTACGACGCACGTGCGAATCAATCGGGCAACGCGCGAGCGCCTACGCGGGCCGCAGGGCAACGAGAGCACGCTCCTGATTGACGCCCACGGTTTCACGCCCGAAGGCGAAGATTGCGATGCGACGCTGGCGGTCAAGGCCTATCACCTCGGTTGGAGACGGCTGATCCACTTCAACACCCGCGGAACGCGATTCCACGGCGTGGGATTCGGCCCCCGCACCAACGGCTTGCGGATCGACTGCTACGACAACCCTGGCGACTATTTGGGCTCCGGCATCGACGGCCTCGAAATCTACGTTCACGGAAATGCCCAGGACCAGCTTTGCCAGATCAGCAAGAGCGGGAAATTGGTCGTGTACGGGGACGTGGGACAGACTTTCATGTACGGCGCCAAAGGGGGCGAGATTTATGTGATGGGCAACGCCGCCGGCCGGCCAATGATTAACGCCGTCGGCTCGCCGCGGGTGGTCATCAATGGCACCGCACTCGATTTTCTGGCCGAATCGTTCATGGCGGGCAATCCGCACAAGGGCGGCGGATTCGCCATCGTCAATGGCCTTCAGTACGATCCGCAGGAAGGGCGACTTCGCCCGCTGGAGATGCCCTATCCCGGCAACAACCTGCTTTCGTTGGCCTCGGGCGGGGCAATCTTCATTCGCGATCCGCATCGCACGCTGGTCGACGAGCAACTCAACGGCGGGGCGTATCGGCCGCTTTCCGCCGCCGATTGGAAACTCATCTTGCCCTATCTGAAAGAAAACGAGCGGCTCTTCGGCGTCCGCATCGACGGCGATCTTCTGACGGTCGATGGGATTTTGGCCTCGCCCGAAAAGGTCTACCGCAAGGTGTTGCCCCGCAAAGACGCCGAGCTTGAAGCCGAGCTGGAAGGAATGGGAGAATAACGATGGCCGATGCAATTCAATGGAAGGGCAGCGAGTTGGCCGCGAGGTCGAACAGCGGAGCGGCACGCCCGTCACCGCGTGTTTTCAATGCCACAAGTGCAGCACGGGCTGCCCTGTCGGCCCGGAGATGGATTTCCTCCCAAGCCAAGTGATGCGGTTGGTGCATCTCGGGCTGGAGGACGAGGCGCTCGGGTCGCAGGCAATTTGGCTGTGCGCTTCGTGCGAGGCATGCACCACGCGCTGCCCGCAAGGCATCGACATCGCCGCCGTGATGGACGCCCTTCGGATCATGGCGATCGATCGCCAGACGACGCTGCCCGACGCCCACGGCAAACAGTTCAACCGCAGCTTCCTGGGCAGTGTTAAGCATCACGGCCGCGTCTTCGAGATGGGCATGATGGCCTTCTACAAACTCCGCACGGGCGATTTGTTCTCCGACGTCGACAAAGTCCCGCAGATGTTGGCCAAGGGAAAACTCTCGTTGTTGCCCAAGCGAAGCGGCAGCGTCGGGGAGGTCCGCGAAGTGTTTCGCCGCGCCGAGGACGAGGAGAAACGAACATGAAATATGCGTTCTTCCCCGGTTGCAGCCTGGAGTCGACGGCGTGGGATTTCGATCGATCCACGCGTGCGACGTGCCGCGCGCTGGGAATCGAATTGGTCGATATCCCCGACTGGGTCTGTTGCGGATCGACGCCGGCTCACGCCAGCAGCAACTCACTGGCCGTGGCGCTGCCGGCGCTCAATCTCCAGAAGGCCGAAGCGATGGGCCTGCCGGTTATGACGGCCTGCGCCTCGTGCTATGCCCGGCTGCGGACCGCCAATCATAAGATCCGCAACGAGGCGGAAGACCGCGAGCGAACCGAGCGGATCACGGGCAAGCCCTACGCCGGGCAGGTCGAGGTCCATCACGTGCTGGACGTGTTGGTGAATCATTTTGGAGTGGAGCAAGTGCGTGCGCGGGTCGCGCGGCCGTTGGACGGACTGCGGGTCGCCTGCTACTATGGCTGCCTGCTGACGCGCCCGCCGGAAATTGTGGCGTTCGACAACCCGGAGCATCCAACGTGCATGGACGACCTCGTCGCGGCGATGGGCGCCGAACCGGTCGCCTGGCCGTTTGCGACCGAATGTTGCGGAGCGAGCCTTTCGATGACGCGAAGCGCGGTCGTCGGTCGTCTGGGCCATAAACTGCTCTCGATGGCCCGTCGGGCGGGAGCCGATTGCATTGCCGTTGCATGTCCCTTGTGTCAGGTGAATCTCGACTTGCGTCAAAGCGATGCGATGATGGCGCACGGTGCCCTTCCCCAAACGCCCGTCCTCTATATCACGCAACTCCTGGGGCTCGCCTTGGGGCTCTCCGACAAACAATTGGGCATTGGCGCCCAGAGCGTCAGCGCCGGCTCGTTATTGGCCGACCGCCGGCCGGCCGCCGTCGCCGCGACGGGAGGAAAGCGATGACCACAAAACAAAATACAACCATGGCGCCGTCGGCCAACGGCAACGGCGATCCAAAAGAACCGGTTGGCGCGGTTCTCGTTTGCGGCGGCGGCATCGCCGGCATCCAGGCGTCGCTCGATCTGTCGGCCGCCGGTTTCCGCGTGTATTTGGTCGAGGAGAGTCCGAGCATCGGCGGGAATATGGCTCGCCTGGACAAAACTTTTCCCACGGGCGACTGCGCCACCTGTATCATCTCGCCGAAACTGGTCGAGTGCATGCGCGACTACAATATCGACGTGTTGACGATGGCCGACGTGACGGCGCTGGAGGGCGAGGCCGGCCATTTCAGCGTCAAGGTGCGAAAACGTCCCCGCAGCGTGAAGTCGGAAAAATGCACCGGTTGCGGCGATTGCTGGACGGTCTGTCCGGTCCGCAACACGGCCGAGACTCCGCCGCCGTTCCGGCCCCGCGAGCCGCTCGACGAAGCCGACGCCGCCAAGCTGCGCGAAATCCTCGCGCGGCACGAAGGCGGTCTCGGCAACCTGATGCCCGTCTTGCAGGAGATCGACCAGGCGTATGCCTACCTGCCCCAACGCATCCTGGAGCATCTGGCCTTTGCGTGGGGAGTCCGGATCGCCGAAATTCTTCGGGTGGCCAGTTTCTACGACCGTTTTCGGTTCGAGCCGGTGGGCCGTCACGTCGTCGAGGTTTGCGAGGGAACCTCGTGTCACTCACGCGGATCGCGGGAGTTGCGAGAACGGCTGGAGAAGGAACTGGGCATCCAAGCGGGCGAGACCGACAAGTTGGGACGGTTCACCTTGCGGACGGTTCGCTGCCTGGGGCTGTGTGCGTTGTCGCCGGCCATGAAGATCGACGGCCGCAGCTTCGCCCGCGTCAACATCGACCGCGCTGCGGAGATTCTGGAGCAATTCACATGAGCGCCCCCATTCGCAACTCAGCAGACCTCGATCGGGCCGGAGCCGCCGGCAAGGCGACGCTCCATCCGCAGCGGTTGAAGGTGCTGGTCGGTTCGGCCAGTTGCGGAGTCGCCGTGGGCGCCCGCGACATCGAATCGGCCGCACGCGCCGCGGTCCGGGAGCTTGGTCTCGACGCCGTCGTCTGTCGAACGGGCTGCATCGGGTTCTGCGGGCGCGAGCCGATGTTGGATTTGGTGCTTCCCAACGGGCCGCGGATCAGTTACGGCAACATGACCCCGGAAAAAACCCACCAATTGATCGCCGGCTACGCTAAGAGCGGCGAGCTCCAGCCGAGTTGGGCCTTAGGACACTTCCACAGCGAGGAGTTGGTCTCGACCGGAGAAGTGCGAACGTATTCGGAGCAATCCATCGGGCTGAAGGACGTGCCGCGATGGTCCGCGCTCGATTTCGAGCGACGCCAGAAGAAAGTTATCCTGCGGAACTGTGGCTCGATCGACCCCAACTCATTGGAGGAAGCGATCGCTTGCGGCACGTATTGGGGGGCGTTCCGAGCGTTGGTGCAACTGGAGCCTGACGCCGTGGTCGAGGCTGTTGCGCAATCGGGGCTTCGGGGCCGCGGCGGCGCCGCGTTTCCCACAGGACAGAAATGGCGTCTTGCCCGGCAGGCCGCCGCCGACCAGAAGTACGTGGTCTGCAACGCCGACGAAGGAGAGCCCGGCGCCTATATGGACCGCACCGTGTTGGAAAGCGATCCTCACGCCGTTTTGGAAGGGATGCTTATCGGTGCCTATGCGATCGGCGCCACCGAAGGTTTCATCTACGTCCGCAATGAGTATCCGCTGGCCATCGAGATCCTTGAGAATGCAATCGACGAGGCCGAAAAACGCGGCCTGTTGGGCGAGAACATTTTCGGCACGCCTTGGTCGTTCCACGTCACGGTCCGCCGCGGCGCGGGCGCCTACATTTGCGGCGAGGAAACCGCCCTGATCGAATCGCTTGAAGGCCATGCCGGCGAGCCGCGCGCCAGGCCGCCGTATCCGGTGACCGAAGGGCTTTGGGGAAAGCCTACGGTCGTGAACAACGTCAAAACTTGGGCCAGCGTCGCGCCGATCATCACTCGGGGCGCCGCTTGGTATGCCGAAATGGGCACCAAGCGCACTC
>CAZWNM010000192.1:0-5433 GCA_964635765.1 uncultured Planctomycetaceae bacterium
TTCGACCCAATTGGGCGACGACTCGGTTCGGCCCGAACGATGGCTGATCGGCGGCGGCGGATTGTTCGGCGCCTATATCGCGCTGCTGTTGATCGTCGGTCGTTGGCGCCGGGTTCAAGGCGACACGGCGTTATTGCGCAGGCGCGCGGCCGTGGGCACGGCCAAGCGTCGGCTCGGCGAAGCCTCACGCGAGCTCGCCGCCGGACGTGAAACGCAAGCCGCGGAACACATTTTAGACTCCCTGCTCGGGCTTATCGCCGACACGCTCGGCCTGACCGCTGCCGGTTTGACTTCGACGGAAGCCTGCCGGCAACTCGAATCGCTCGGCGTCGATACGGCGCTCGTCGGCCGATTGCAGTCGCTGTTGGACACGTGCGAAGGCGTGCGCTACGGCGCGTCGGCCGACGGCGCCGGCACGCTTGGCCGCGAGGCCGACGCATTGCTCCACGAGCTTGCCGCCGCGCTCAAGCGTAAAAAAATCAAATACAAAAGGCCGTCGGCCGTGGTCGCCGGTTGCGTCATGCTGATGTCGTTGGTGTTTTTGGGCGGCTGCGGCCGAACGCCCGACAGCGAGCTTGTCCAAAAATTCCAGGCGGCGCAACAGGCGTTCGACAATGCGAAGAAGCCGGGAGATTTTGCCAAAACGGCCGCGCTCGACCAAGAAATCCTCGATCGCTTTGGGCCGTCGGGCGCGGTGTTTTACAACCAGGGCAACGCATGGATGCAGGCGGGCCAGCCCGGCCGCGCCGTGGCGGCGTATCGGCTGGCCCAGCGTTACAGCCCTCGCATCGCGTCGTTGGACGCCAACTTGTCGCTGGCGCTCGGCGACGCAGCGGCCGCGCGGCAGCCGATCCTCGAAACGATTTTGTTCTGGCAGAATTGGCTAAGCTACGCCGAGATGTTTTATTTGGCGGCGGCCGCGGCGATACTCGTTTTCACGCTTGCCGTCATCATGCTATTCACGCCTGCCCGATGGCTGCGCGGCGTAACTTGGGCGACCGTGGCGATGGCCGCGCTGCTGGCGTTTTCGGCCGGCTACGATTGGCTCCGATTCGACGCCACCCAACACGGCGTGGTGATTCAATCGCAAACGATCGCTCGAAAAGGCAACGTGGCGAGTTATGGCCCGGCGTTCAAGGAGCCGCTGCGCGAGGCGACCGAGTTTCGGGTCGTGGAGCCGCGTGGCGACTGGCTGCTGATCCGTCTGCCCGGCGGCGGCGAGGGCTGGATCGAGGGGAAGGCTGCTGTTACGTATTGAGCAGTGGCCAGTGGTCAGTGGCCAGTTATCAGTTTAGCCTGCCCGTAAGCGGTGACCCCATCAACGCGGGACCACGCGGGTCGCGCCAAAAAAGGGTCGATTCCTGCGAGCGTTGGAAAAGGGTTGACTTTCCGGGAATGGCGGGCCAATCGGGTGCCGGCAACGCGCTCGCGAGGGACGGCGGTTACTGCTCGTGCCACTGCGTATTCCTCCACTGCTTTAAGCGTCCAATGAGGCCAAGATTATCGGAGATGGGACATCGGCCCGAAAACCGTGTTGAGTGAGTATGGACCGGAAAGTAGCAAAGTAAGTGCGCTCCGACAACGTGGGGGCCAGCTTGCCACGTCCTTACTGCCGTTCCTCAGAGGACGGGAACAACTTCCAATTGTCAGTGTTCACAAGGTCATCCCCAGGATCGTAGATGAATGAACGGTCGCCTGCCCCAACCGCTCGTGCCAATCCTTGAAGATTGTTTGCCCACAAAGCACTTCTAGCCGACTTTACATGCTCTCTGGCTTCGTCCAATCGCCCTAAAGCCAACTCAGCCGCTGCTCGGAAGGCGTAGAAATCGGCCCCTGGATTGGAGAACGTTCCACGAGGAGATGACCAAACCTTCGTGATGTCAATGACCAACTCGTATTCATGTTGTTCATAGGCATACTTTGCGGCATCAAACGCATACGCATTGGGAACGAAGACCCCTTCGTCCTCAATGTTCTCAAGTGGTTGCTTTACGGCTAGGCGCAGAGCATCAATGGCATCGCGGTGGCGGCCCAAATTACGATAGTAGCGGGACAGGCACCAATAGCGAATAAAGGCTGGGTGTTTTTCGAAAAATGACCGGAGTTGGGCTTCAGCTTGAGCAAGGTCTTTTGACTCCGCGAACATGGCCAATCCCATCAGTGGCCGCCAACTTTCTGGAAATGCTCTTGCCGCCGTTTTGCACGTTGCTCGCGCCTCGGTTCGTCTATTGATGGAGATTAAATAGACGATCTTGTCAGTATAGTGATCGATGTTGGTCGGAGACGTCGCAATCCGGCGGTCATATTCCGCAAGATGGGCTTGAACCAAGGCATCGCCACCGGGAACGGCGTGCGTTGGCATCACTTTCGGTAAAGTTAGATGTGGTGCCCATCCCCCATTATCTTTGTCGAAGCTATACAGAAGTTTGGGGCCGACAAATAGCCATCGTAGTTGCCAACGCAGCCGATGATCGTCGGGTACTTTATCAAGGAATTGAGGAACTAGGTCATCAAGAGAGTAAGGCAACATTCCGTTTTCGGCTCGATAATTGCATATAGCCTGGACAACCTTAACATTCTTTTCCGCGTCAGAAGTCGAGACTTCCGGACCCATCCTGGCCCTTAATACGGAAGCAGTCCAACCACACAGGCATGAAGCCGAGATCAAGTAGGCCAAAAGACCGGCAACAATAGCTGTTCGTCGTCGGGCAGGGGACAGCAGTTTTGACCATAGGAATACAATCGTTCCCCATAAAGGCCCAATTAGTAAGAAATCGATGTTCCTTGCTTGCGAAACCTCGTCCCAATCGTCAGCCCGGAACATTAAGGTATGGAAAGAAAACCACAGCGCTAGCGGTACAAGAATGAACAATAACAGCAATGCGGCGGTTCTCATATCATCACTCTCATCCGAAAGGCGTGGTCCACACTACTACAGCGAAAGAAATGGATGATTCTCAGCACTGATGCCCGCCAGTCTACGGTTCCTCAACGGCACAGTCAATCAGAACCGAAGCGAACCTGTAGCCCACACGGAATTTTGGCTCATTCTTTTCGCTTAAGTGGCAGAGAAATGAAATCGCCCCCCTCTCGTTGCTTGACCGACCGCAGTGACAGCCACTCTACCGCGCCTCGGCCCGGGCGGTCAAGCAGGCAGGGGCGATTGCAGTCGCAGAAAACGTTCGTTTTCCCGATTGACTGTTTTGCCCACGCCGAGGCGGCAATTTCGGCTCTCCGGCATTCGCGGATTGTCATCTCGCCCATCAAAGTGCCGAGAAGTCGTGAAAATGGGCGCGATTGACACACACTCTAAGAACGTGTTTCCCCTCTCCCTTTGGGAGAGGGGCAGGGGTGAGGGCGTCATGGCTCAAGACATGGAACACCTGGTTCTTGCTCCCAAATCGCCCTCACCCTAACCCTCTCCCGGAGGGAGAGGGGACTATGAATACAGGCTTTCCAATCACGCTCAAAGATGAGGCAGTAAGCCGTTGTTGGGCAAAAAGGCGACATTTTTGCCAATAACGTGCTGCCGCCGGCGTTCGCCGTCCGAAGAGAAAAGAGAGGGTGTCGGAGAATTTCACAAAACGAGGGGTAATTGCCATGCGTTTAATGGCTTTTGTGTTGGCGGCGGCAATGATTGCTGGCTCTTGGGCGACGGCCATCGGCGGCGAGGGCTGTCTGGCGTGCGGCAAGTCGGTAGGCAGTATGGCATTGTGCGGCCCGGCTTGCAGTTCGCCGAACGGCTATACGTTGTCGCCCGGCTGTTGCGAGAACACGCAGCCGTGTTGCAATAACTCCTGGGATGGGTATTGCGAACATCATGCGAAAGTGCAGGCGTTTTGGGCTCGCGTCGGCACGCCCCGGCCATGCACCGGCATTTTCTCTCCAATTATGCCATCATGCCCCTCGAAGGTAGTGTCCGCCTCCTGTTGCGAGCAGCCAACTCCAGCCTCGCCGACTGCCTCCTCTTGCGCCCAGCCGACTCCCGCCTCGCCCGTCGCCGTGCCGCAAAAGGCGTCGGATGAAAAGAAATAGTTTGCCGGGCGAGCTTATCCGTCGCGTCATTCTGATTTGCCTGCCATTCTGATGGCAACGAAGAATCTCTTGGTTTTTCGAGTGGGCGCGATTCTTCGCTACGATTAGAATGTCACAATCGTCCTCGTGGCGTTCGGCGCGGCTTTCCGGGCGCAAAAGGGTGTGGCAATCGTTCTTGGCGATTTTTTCATTCAGAGCAGCGAAGAATCTCCGTAATTCCAGCGAGATTCTTCGATGCGATCAGAATGACCGTCGCCAGGATTTTTTTTCCACACCCGAGCAAAAGCCCTGGTTTACGTCGGAACTGCACCGTGAGATTATTCAACCGCAATCTGAAGGAATGGACTGTGTTCAGGGCGTTGCGGCACCGCAACTTTCGGCTTTTCTTCTTCGGCCAAAGCGTGTCTCTGATCGGCACCTGGATGCAGCAGGTGGCCATGATCTGGCTCGTCTATCGTCTGAGCAATTCCGCATTTCTGTTGGGGTTGGTCGGCTTTTGTACTCAAATCCCCAGTTTCTTTTTGGCCCCGTTGGCGGGCGTGTTCACCGACCGCTGGAACCTCCACCGGACAATCATCGTGACGCAGAGCTTGGCCATGTTTCAGGCCGCGATCCTGGTCGTGCTTACGTTGACCGGCGCGATTGCCGTATGGCACATCATTCTCCTGAGCATTTTTTTGGGGTTCATCAACGGCTTTGACATGCCCGCCCGACAGACGTTTCTCATTCAAATGGTGGATGGCCGCGAAGACTTGGCAAGCGCGATCGGCCTAAACTCGTCAATGTTCAATGGAGCGCGGCTCGTGGGTCCGGCGATTGCCGGTTTTCTGATCGCGGCGATCGGCGAAGGACTCTGTTTCCTCGTCAATGCGATAAGTTTCGGGGCCGTGATCGTGGCCTTGCTGCTGATGCACGTGACACGGCCGTCGCCGGCGGAATCGCCCCGACACGTCCTCCTCGACCTTTGGGAAGGCGTTCGTTATGCGTTCGGCTTCACTCCGATTCGCGTGATCTTGCTGCTTCTGGCCGTGGTGAACTTCGCGGCAATGCCGATGACGGTGCTTTTGCCGATTTTCGCGACGGCGACGCTTCACGGCGGATCGGGCACGTTGGGCCTGCTCACGGCCGCGATGGGCATGGGAGCGCTGGGGGGAGCCTTGCTGCTCGCTGCCCGAAAAACCGTCCTTGGTCTTGTGCGGCAGATCGCTTGGACCAGCGGCGCGTTCGGTTTGAGCTTGATCGCCTTCTCCTTCTCCACCGTCCTGTGGCTCTCGTTGGTGTTCCTGGTGATCAGCGGCCTCACCATGATCCTGAGCGTAGCCGCCAGCAATACAGTTTTGCAAACCATCGTGGAAGATGACAAACGCGGCCGGGTGATGAGCTTTTACGTGATGACCT